>JAOUPN010000043.1 GCA_029879905.1 Nitrospira sp.
ATCGCGGAACTGGCCGAGCGCGGTAGCGGCGGATTCTTTGATGAGCGCGTCTTCGCTGACAATGCATCCGGGAGTCGGGGAGCCTTCCTGTTTGATCCCTTTCCCCTTCAACGCGTTCAAGACGGCAGGAAGGGCACGGGAGTCGCCGATCATGCCGAGGGATGCAATGGCGTGCCGCTTGACGGCGCCGTCTTTCATCGCCTCGATAAGGGCATCGATCGCCAGCGGATCGCCGATCATCCCCAACGCGATGGTCGCATCTTCGCGAACGGCTCTGTCCCGGTCTTTTAAGGCAGTGATTAAGGCCTCGACGACTTTGGCGTCACGCACCCAGGTCCGTCCGATCTGATAATCGGTCGTCATACCGCCCAACGCGCGGGCCGCGTGGCAGCGTACGACAAAGTCTTTGTCCGTGAGACTGTGGATCAGGGGATCGACGGACGGTTGACCGATATAGATCAATGCGGTTCCTGCCGTCTCGCGGACGATTTTGGATGAGTCGCGGAAAAGCTTGATGAGCGCGGGAACGGCTTTCGCGTCACCGATTCTGCCGAGGGCTTCGGCCGCCGCGCTCTTGACCGCACCGTCACGGTCGCGGCAAGCAACGATCAAGGCATCAACGGCCGTCGAATTCTTGAGACCGCCTGCGGCTTTGGCGGCATGTTCACGAACGCGCCAGCGCTCATCCTTCAAGGCGCTGATGAGGCGGTCCAACACCACAGGTCCCATGTAGACCGTAGCATCGACCGCCTGATTGCGAACTTCCATGATCGAATCGTTGAACAGGCCGATAAGTGCTTCAGCGGCCTTACTCCCGCCGATTTTTGCGAGTCCACCGCCGGCATACGCGCGTACGGACCAGAAGTCATCGCCACAGGCAGCGATCAGTGCGTCCAATGTCGAGGGGTCACCGCGTTCCGACAATGCTTTGGCGGCTTCTTCACGCGTGGCGTCATCAACGTCCTCCAACGCGTCCAAGAGATCTTCAAGTGTGTGTGTCATAGTTAAGGGGTTTGATTGTAATAAGAGTCGCGTTGGCCTCCGTGCGGGTACATTCGTTTACATCGCACGGTCAATGTCGTGGTGCCGCGCCCTTCGATGCACTGGTCAAGCGAGGAAGAGAACTCGAGTGTACCGTTGCGCGTGACGATGAAGGGGAAGTCAAAGGTGAAGGCAATAAACTTGTATTTTCCTGGCTTTAATAGGAGTTCCCGTCGTTCGGAGGTTTTCGGCGCATCGAGTGAGTCGAGATCAGATTCCCATATCGACGGGGTAATTCCCGGCACTTGCCACCATGAGACCGGTACGAGATGGGTGGCATCTATTGTAATGGTATGTTCCTTGAGGTGAGCAGGGGGAGGGGACCCCGCCGTTCCTATCCCGGTGTGCATGGCGGTGACTCCCGCCGATAATAGTCCGCAGATGAGGAACGCACGAGGAGTCGATCGCATACGATAGATGATGTTCATCATGGTGTTCCCACCGGCGGTTGTGCGGGAGGAACTGCCTGAAGGACTTCTTCCACCGGTTTGCTGTCCCACTCGGTATGGGTATCAAGCCCAAGTATCCGCATGACCGTCGCTCCTGTGTCGATAATTGATACGGGTCGGCGGATCTGTTGGCCGGGTTGGATCCCTGTTCCCGAGACGATCCAGGGAAGCACCGGTGAATCGGTGCCCGGAGTCTCGGATCCCGGATCCGAGCCTTTTTCACTGAGCGAGGTGATGATCACCGTTGTGCGGTCCCAGAGCTTGTAGTGTGCGAATATCTCCGTCACTGATCGAATCGCCGAATCGACCGCCGTCAGACCTGCCCGATATTCTTGTGAATCCCAGCCATGGGCGACTCCGGCTCGACCGGCCTCCGGAAGATGAACGACCAATAGATGCGGGAGCGATGGAATCGCATGCCCGTAGCCATGGCCGCTTGTGGCTTTCTCGAAATATTGTCGGATGTACGCGGTAATTTTTGCGGAGTTACATTCCGGGCGCAATGCCCCACAGAGTTGGTGGTCGGTGTAAGGCTCCGGTCTCGCCAACTGATAGAGGGACTCATCCATATAGAAAATGGCGCTGTCTCGTCCCCCACTCAAGTCGAGATAGTCGTATAGGCTGGGAGACCGGGAGTAGCCCCGGCTGATTTCAAAGAAATTCCAGGTGATGCCGTGTTTCTCAACCGGCATGCCGGTGATTAATGAGGCCATGGTCGGGAGGCGGAGTGCCGGTTTGACACCGGATGCGGTCCATGTCACCGCGCCCTCTTTGATCAATTTGTCGAGATGCGGCATGGCGCCGCCCGTGAGGGATTCTTGTCCAAAGCCTTCAAGGGCAAAGAGAATGACGTAATCCGCTTGTGAAACCGACTCCATATCCTCGTCGGGGGGGGGCGCTGCCGAGACGGGAGTTCCCGCCATGGGGGCAAGCGCAAACAGCACCAGCCCGAGAAGAATTGGATGAAGTTTCTGAAGAAGGGGTGTCATACGATGCTTGCGTGCCTCCGGTTGCCGTGAACGAAAGGGTTAACCTAGCACGCGAATTTTCTCGAAGGCAAGATGCAGGAAAGCCGATGTCGCGTCGGCAAACCGGATTCAGATGGTATGCTGATATCGCTATGGATTGTCCGCGCCGTTGTCGGGCCGTCGTTCAGGAGTGTTAGCCCGCATTATTCAGGACAGTTCGTCGCCCGTTCGACAGGCTCAGGGTCCCGAGCATCGTCGAGGGACCGAGGGGCGAGCCCGCCGCCCACAGGCTTGTCGCAGCAGCGGATCGGCGATTGCAGCAGAAGTGCTCATGAATAATGCGGGCTAGGTCTTCATCATATGTGTGAGGACTTGTTCGTATACGTGTATGAGACCAAAAAGGGGTGTGCAGTGTTTCATGTCCATTTCGTTCAAACGCTGGTGAAGACGGTGTGGAGTCAGGTCGTTCACCCGCCTGCGCAGGAAGCCGTGGGGCTCCACCGATACGAAATGTCATCCGCTCGGGTACTCCGTCTGTGTGGCGTCGTCTTACTGACCGTGTTCATGGTTATCCATGCCACAGCGACACAGGTTGTTGCCGAGGTCAAGACGGTCAATGGACGGGGATCCTATCGCATGGGCCCTCATGATACGAAGGAAGATGCCGTTCGACTGGCTGTCGAATCGGCCAAACGGAATGTGCTGGAACAGGTCGCCACGTATGTAGAAAGCGTGACAGTTGTGAAGGGGGTCGATGTTACCAAGGATGAAGTCCGGGCCTTTACAGCCGGGCTGGTGCTTGTGCTCGATCAACGTATTGCAACAAAGACCGATGGCAATGCGGATGTGGTCGAGGTGGACCTTCTGGGGCAGGTCGAGACGGAAGAGGTATTACAGGCTATTGCGACACTGAGGAAAAATGAAGAGGTCCGGGGAAAATTGGCGACGCTGAAACGGGAGAACGAGCGGCTACATCGGGAGTTGGACGGTGCGAATCGGAGCGTGGTTCAGGCGCGCACGTCAGACGAGACAACAACGGCATTGCGCCGGCGTCGGGAAGTTCTGCATCGCGCGCAATCGACCGACATCTTGTCGCAAGCGTGGATTGATTGGGCGCTCGTTTCATCGGCATCCTCTTCGACTCGCTCAGCGCGCAGTACGAACATACGGGCGCTTCTCAATTTGGCGCGTAGCCTTGACCCGGCAAGCCAGCACCTTGCTCTCGCAGAACGGATGATGGCGACGAAACAGCCGCCGACTCCTCCTCAGCCGCCAGCACCCCCTATGCCGGGACAGGTACCGGCTCGGATGCCGAGACATGAAATCGTTTCAAGGCCCGGCATCGGAGGGATACCACGTATGTTGAACGAAGTGATCTACGGAACGCCGGGAAGGACGGATTCAAACAGAGACGGGCCGTTGGTTCATACCGAGGGGGGCTCCCGCCCTCAGAGAGACTCGGATATGAAAGAAGCGGTTCCTGAGAGAAGTGATCAGGATCGGAGAAGACAATGAGGGGGAGGAGTCTTGCCATAGCCGGATGTGTCTGTGGGGTTTTAGCCGTGGTCGTTTCACCGACAGAAGCGGTTGAGCCAGGCGATGTTCGGTGGCATGCTGAGCACACAAAGGAGGAGCCGGCTGTCGGGCGGTACCCCAGGGATCGCTATGTAATCGGGACCGGCTATGGTGATTTGACCAAGGGCGTGCTTGTTTGTCGGCGTGTGGCAGAACTGTCGGCGCGTACGGATTTGGCTAAGCAGATTCGTGTGATGGTCAAGGAACGTATGGTCGATCGGGTGCGTGAGCGATCGGGTCGGGATGTCGAACAGGACATTGAGCTCACGCGTGAGGAAGTTGTTCAGGAATATTTACAAGGCGTACGGATCGTCGACTATCGGGTCGACGAAGACAAACAGACGTGTTCTGCGACGGCGGTGATGATGAAGGAATAACGTCGATAGGAATCGGCGGTCCATAAACGGATCGTCTTCCAAGGGGACGTTGCGGACATGGAGGTTTCTTATACGGTGAGTAATAGAGGAAGGGCCGTGAGGCAGCGATGATATCCGCCCCACGGCCCCCTCATTAAATCAGGTCGTTCGTTATGCGTGGATGCCGATTACTGTTGTTCCACCATATCGAGGCCGCCATTGCGTACGCACCAGGCGAGGCCTTTGGCGACCTTCTGGTCTGCGATCTTTGTACGGCCGTCTGAGAAAAACACGAACCACGGCGGCGCGTCATATTGTGCATTCGGCGGCGCTCCCCAATAGCGAGAGGCTTGAACGTCGGTAAAGGGATGGCCGTCTCGTAATGTCGGACCAGGAGGTGCAATGGAGGGATCGATCAGGCTTGCCAGTTCATGTACCGACGGAAGTCTCCACCCTTTTCGTGTGGCGGCAGTTCGATTTAGGCAATGCTCTTGTGCGGCGGCCCAATCCATTGAGTCCTTTGCCGGAGACTTTTCCCAAACGAGTCCCGTTTCACGGTCCAGGACCGCTTCGCTTGCCCAGTCGGACAAGACGACGAATTGTGAGGCAGAAACGAGTTGCGGTGTTGCGTCCGGCTTTATGTGGGCCGGCATGTCCGAAGGTCCAGCCTCAGCCGGCCCTGTGCCGGACAGGCATAGTCCCACGACTGCAAGTCCCAAGATCCCGCTCATCATGAACCGTCGTCTCTGCATGGTGCGTCCTCCTGGTGGATGATGGTTTGATCTCTTGCCTGGTAACATCTCTTCTCACCGGTTGTGTTTCATGTTCATGAAACGACGGAACTGCCGATCTCGCCCGGTGTCTAATCGATACGTTCGGTTGTATTCAACTAGAGAATTTGCGTGACCGGATGGTGCCATTTCTGCGTATGGCGTTATGGCCCGTCTCGGACCGACAGGGTTCCAGGTTGTTGTTCCCCTGAAATCAGGCCGGTGATACCTCCGAAGGCAGATGCTGAAATGATTGGGACAAGCAGCTGGGGTGGTCGTGCCCATCGGGGGGATGTGGGTCAGCATGACTGGCCTCCCTGTCGATGAGTGGCTGTACGATTACCCTTAGCACATCAAGACGTGCCTGAGGGCAACGACAGAGCCGTTGCTTGGGGAGGCGTAGCACCGAGCCCTACCGGGATTACGCCCTCTCCTCCCCCCTCTTGCCCAAGTCACCGTACCCTGGCGGTTTTATGGGCATTGAGACGAGGGGCCACTCTATGGTCTGGCATGTCTGCTTGTCAATATCTATCTCTAGGAACCATGGATACAAAATTCTTTGGGTTCGTGCGAGATAGTTAGGAGAAATCGAGGGTTGTGGAGGCGTATGTGTGATAGGTTTCGATGGGTTTCCCGCCTATTCTCCGTATTTGCAGGATATACACTCTTTCAGGTATTAAAACGATTCATATGCCGATTGAGAATAATTTTCAGCATGACGAACTGTCACGGAAGAATCCCGGCGAGCGATTGGCCGTCGCCGAGCTGGTATCCGGCGCGCAAGTCGAGTCTCCGGCCTGGATTGATGCCATGGCCCGGTGTGGAACAACGCTGTCGGAGGCCGGTGTTCGTGCCGTTGTGTTTCTTCACGGATCTCTTCACGGCACAGACCTTTTCGGTATGCAGCGGCTGGATGAAGTCGGCGGATTGAAACGAGGCTATTCACGCGGTGTGTCCGGGCTCGATGCGTTGCTCGCGCTGATGCGAGTGGGAGACAGCGGGATTCCGTCTCTCCCGCAAGGCGCGACCCCTCCGCTTCCGAATACGGAGGCTGTTCAGGCTATGCTGGATAAGCAGCTTGGCGATGCGGGGAATTTTACCGAGTCGTATGTGACGCTGGCGCATCACGCGCTCAATACGCATGCTGGTCAGCCGATTGCCTGCGCCAGATTTCTCTGGTCTTCGGAGCATCATCATGTGGGACGAGTCGATGCGGCGGTCCGCTTACTCGATACCATACGGCGACTGTGCGACAGTCGGAAGCTGGGAGCCGGCGACAGGGTTCTGGTGCAAGCCCATGGACAGTCCGGGCTGCTGTTGGCGCTGATTTCCAATTTACTCTGTGCGAGCCCGATTACCGGTCGATCGAAGCTGTTTGCGATACTGGCCGGGTATGTCGGGCAGACGAATCAGCCTGAGTTGGCTTCTACCATTGCGCATCTTGAACAGGCTGTCGGCGATGGTTCGCTATTGAACGGTGTCCTCCTGGATATCGTGACATTGGGGACGCCGGTTCGTTATGGATGGGATCCGTCGGGAATCGGTAAGCTCTTGCACATCGTCAATCATCGGAATCTCAGGACCGACGGAAAAACCTGGCTGGCCAAGATGGAATTGCCGCAAATTATGATGGAAATGCCGATGGCCTGGGGAGGCGACTATGTCCAGACATTGGCTGTGGCCGGCAGTGACGCCATCCCGGAGACCGATGCCGGCAAGAACGTGAACTATGCCATCTGGGAGATGGTTGAGCCCTACGAAGGTTTTGAACAATGGTTGGAATGTGCGCGACGGGCCGTTCGCTTTCCCGGTGAGGGACGCTGTCTGTTGGCCGACTATAAGGACTGTACCGGGTCACAGCAGGTTCGCGACCACTACTATGGGCATGCGGCCTATACACGTCTGAATGCGATGCTCTTCAATACCACGGAAATTGTTCGATCCCTCTACTCCACATAATGTAGCCGTATGGTATCTGTGCGTGATGTCTGAATGAAACGGCGCGGCATAGAATGTCGTTGCGCCGTAGATATCACCCACTTTCCCTTCCGAAATGCAGGCTTCAGCCTCTACAGATTTCTTCACAAACGAGCGTTCCGGCTGTTTGTCTCGTGTGTGTCGGATTCGCTGTGCAAAGCAACCATGGTGACTCCGAGGGGACTGAGTATTGCCAACGCGGCTTTGCACAGGAGGATATCGTATGCGGCAGCATCGTAACTCCAGGTGCCGTCGAGTCCGGCGACCGTCCGGACACGATCTGCGGGGTAGGCGGCATCGGCGTCTGTGATGATGTACTGGATCGTGTCTCCCGCTTGCAGCGAGACGCCTCGCGCCAGAAGCTCTTGCGCGGCAATCATTGCCGGCGTGTGCCGGCGGTAGGTTTGCGGATCCCGTGAGAGTGATGTGGCAATGGCTAATTCTTCACCCGTGGCATGCCCGTCATGGAGGTAGCGACGATAGGAACGGACGATCTGCAACGCTGCGGGAATTCGATTGCGGAGTTCGGCGAGCGTCTGTGCATCGCTGAGACAGCGTAACAGTTCCGCTTGGGCTCGTTTGATAAGCAGCGGCGCATTGCGGCGACGGAGTTCAATGCCGCGGATTTTCATCCCCCCATGGTCGAACAGGCCGACAAATTGATTCGGCACCGGCATCTGTGGATTCACGCGTGACGGCAGAAATCCGATCCAGTGATAGAGGCCTTCGACGGTGATCGGGAGTCCTGTGCGTTCCGTGATCATTCGGGCAAGTCGGTCATAGTCTCCTTGTCCCGCTCCGGGCTTCTGGAGCCAGAGCGAATCAACGATGGCATGTAGCAGCCGATATCCCTGCTGTTCGGCGGTTTCCTTGGCCTGCAGCAAAATTTCACGGCTGTAGGCGGTGACCGATTCATGAGCTTCGATCCGGCCGAACCGGGCGTTCTTATAGCCGAGATAGCCGAACGAGACGACCAATAGCCATTTGAGCGCTGCCTGCCGCTGATTCAGCATGGTCCGTGCCGGAGGATCGGTGGTTGCTGTCAGGCGTTGCTTATATCGCGTACGTTTGTCGAGGAGAGGGGCCAATGTACGAGGCACCAGTCCTTCACGGCGTCGGCAGGTATGATGGCTGATTTCCGGTATTCGTGCCGCCGGATCATGGCGGCAACAGCGGCAATTCACTGTCTCGGGCGAGATGTTGAAGCGCACCATGATGGAAGGATACATGGAGGAAAAGTCGAGTTCGCCGACCTGCTCGTGATAGCCGATGATCGGCGCAAAGACCAATCCACCCTGGTCGGCCTGAAGCAAGTCGAGCGCCGATTTGAATTGTTCAGGTTCCTGCTTCCTGTACGGGATGAGGATGCCGTCGCGGCAGGCGGTCTCCAACTGCATCGAGGTAATACCGGTACCGGTCGTTGTGCGAGCCATGTGCTGCAGATCGACTTTGGCGACTCGGGCTTGCTCGATCAAGCCGGGAAGTCCCGTTTCGGCCAAGGCGAAGGAATTGTGGCGGTCCAGGTGGAGTCGGCCTGAGAGGGTGCGGGCTCCGGCATGAGACACGATGCGCCCGTAGGAAAAATATGAACGGGGCGTTCTTGTCCCAACCGGCCGATGTTCGTCTCGATTCAATGCCAACGGTAGCCGTAGCCGCTGCGCCATAGTCATCAGCCGCGGCAATAAACATGAGTCGCCCCAATCGGTGAGCAGAATATCGGGGTCGTGACGAGTCAGCAAGGTATTGAGCCGGTGGAGTATCGCCGCGTTGTCCCCTTCCAAGACCCGTTCTTCTCCGTCGATCCTCACGATGAGCGAGCCGTATCCTCCGTGGTTCGGGTTCGGTGAGCTGCTGTCCGGGGACAACTCCATGATCGTGAAGGGCGGCATCGTATACTCGGTATCCCATGGTGAGTCCAATGCATGGATGGCGCGAATCCGTTTGTCGGTCGTGATCTCGACTTCGCAGTGAGCCGAGGGAAAAAGTCGACGGTCGTAAAAATACCGTTGCGGCAGAGAGACATCGACGTGGAAAAAAAGTGCGTCCGGACAGGCGGTAATCAGTCGGTGGGTGATGTGTAAGAACTGCGTCGGCGCGTGGACCGTGATTTCCATCACGGTCGTCGAATGGATCGCGCCGAGTTCATATCGTTCAACGCAGCGGGTCGTGACGCGCCAGGACTCTTGCCGAAGCAGCCGGAGTATGTGATCAAAGCCGGCAAGCGGCGCGGTCAGATAGAAGGTCGGTGTAAACGGATCGGTCGCGCGGAGACGTCGTCCGTCTTCGCCGAGCAGCCAGACAACCATGCCGGTATGTGCGGGATAGACATCAAGAAGCCATCCCCGGATTCGAGTCGTGGAGCAAGCGACTTTCAAGGATCGTGACTTTCTGCTGTAAGGCCATGATGTGTTTGTGCTGTTCAATCAACATCGAGAGCAGCATCACCTCGAACGGTGTGTCGCGCGCGAGATAGGCGCTCGCCGGTGCATGGTGGCGGGCAGCGGCGAACAGGGCATCGAAGGCCTGTTGATCTTCTCGGCGTAATGCCCGGCGGTAACGCCGCCAAGAGTCGAGTTCCTGTTGAATCAATTGCGTGAACGTGGCGAGGGTGCGTCCCATTTGACAACGCTATAACCTGTTCCAGGCCGAGCGTGGGATGGTCCATCCTGTCGATCCGGCCGCGTCTTGTTCTTGGAGTCGAATTCCCGTTTCAGTCTCGTGAACGTCGATGGTTCGATGCGCACATGCACGGAGAGTCGTGAGGAATGTGCATCGAACGCCGGAGGTCGTTGCCGGCAACGGACTGACACACAGGATATGTGTGCCCTGTTGAACCAGACGTTGGAGAGCACGTTGCATCGCGAGGAAGAGCCGCGCGGCTTCCTGATCCGGCACAGACTCATCGTAGAGCAGTTCGAGCGGGCCGGAGAGGATCACCCAGTTTGCAGCATACCGTTGGATCGCCGATGGGAGACAATCTGTTACCAGACGGACCATCTGATGGCAGGTGAAGGCTCGTGATACGTGAATGTGCCGCAGGACGAGACTTGGCGACACATGGTTTGTGCGAGCCAGCCGCCCGACGAGGAACGGATCGAAGATGTTGGCTCCGGCCAAATAGAGTATCGGTTCGCCGGCCAGCGCGAGATCCACGGCGGCGCAGAGGCCCAGCCTGTACACTGCGGGATGGCCGGATAGGACAATCAGTCCTATGGGTGGGACGGCTGAGCGGGTACCGGATCGAAGCAGGGCCAGCACGTCATGTGGTTGTTCGGCGATCCGGCTCCCTTGGGGAATGTCGACGGGATAGATACGAGGCTGTCGTGTTACGGTTGCCATGCGTTTCCTCACGATTCAATGTGGCGAATGACAGCCGTAACGATCCCTTGGATACGCAAGTCATCATTGGGCAGGACGACGATCGGTTGCATCGTCGTATTCGCCGGATGAAGCTCAATGCCTCCTTGGGTCCGATAGTATTTCTTGATGGTCGCATCGTTGTTCAAAAGAGCCACGACGGTTTGCCCGTTGTGCGCCGTGCCTTGCTTGCGCACGATCACCAAATCGCCGGGGAGAATACCGTCATCCTTCATGGACTCGCCCTTGACGCGCAAGGCGAACGTTTCTCCACCCTTATGCAGAGGGGGGAGGAGGTCGATCACATCTGTTTGCGGAATCGGCTCGATCGGCGCTCCGGCTGCCACCAATCCCAACAGCGGGAGTTGGGAGGCCCCAAGCCGTTCCATTGCCATTTCAACCGCCAAAGGAATCTCCCAGGTGCCGGCCTCGTACCGACTGATTGTCATCCGACTGAGCCGCAAGGTCTCTGCGAACTTTGCTTGCGTATAGCCCAACCGCTGCCTGATCTGTTTGAATTGCCCTGCCGTCATGCCACAAAATGTTACATAGCAGGGCAGGTGCTGTCAAGAGAAGGAGTGTGCTGTTTTCTGGAGAAAGAGGCTACGTTGCTGATGAGAAGTATGGTGTCGCAGATAAATTGGCAGAACCATTCAGGTAATTGGGCAAAAGAGGCAGTACACAGTCTCGGGTTTTCCAATCCAATGGTGCAATCAGAAGCGACCAGTCAAAGCTCCTTGCACAGGGATTCCCGATTTCGACCGACCGGTTATTGCACAGAACGGTGGACTCTCCACGAAACCATAGAGGCCGGGGAGATGGGCCATTCGCGACCGTCAGCCTCCGGCCAAGAGCGGAAGTTCGGTGCCAAGATCACACCGCCCAAAAGTGGACATCAGACCTATTGCATTAATGTTGCGTTAAGGGACATAACGTCAGGGAGCATGCCAGTGAGTGAAGCGAATAACTTGAACACATGTTCATGCATTTTGCTACTTACCTGGCCTGTAATCTAGCGAGGTACATAGAACCCACCCTTCCGTGCTCGATGCCGTCCGAACGTGACACGCCCAATAATCTTTTCCGTAATGATCATCTAGGACGGTTACCACAACACCTTTTGCCAATGACTCAATAGCAACGGGAACAGGGTGGTTCAATTCCTCGTGATACGCTGCATTTTCTTCGGATGGGTAAACATTCACCGGCTCAGCGGTTAGCGCTGGCGTTTCCTTTGCGCAACCGATAACGGCTGACACAAATACAATAAATAAGATTACTTTCACTTTATCCATGGTTTTACGGTGCATAACAATGTTTAGACGGATCCGCATAAGAGCGGGATCAGCTGGCTCCTGCCCGTATAACACGCGCTATTGTTCGTGAAGAATACGTCAGGCTCAGCGCTTGTTCAATGATTTGCGATGATGGGAGCATTGATCACGAGTTGTTACGCGGGGCGGCATAAGGCCATCCCTTCTGATAGCGGTCGGTCGTGAACGGCAACTTGGGGTCGTAATTTCCCTTTCCGGGCATTAGGCAAGTATCGGCCAAGAGCGGACGTTCGACGGCGAGATTGCACCGCCATAAAGGAGACATTCGCCTTGTCGCCTGAACAGGCCCGGTACCCGGCGAGCGAAGCGGAGGAGGAGTACCTAACGGGAAACAGCGGAGAGATTCGCTCAAGCAGGAACAAGTATCAGGTCACGATGCGGCGCTGAGGTGGGAGCTCTCACGAAATCCGTCCATGAAGCGTTGCGGCCAACCTCACTGTCCGCACGGACAGGACGCTCCCCTACCCAATCTTCTTACCCAAAGCTGCACAACTTTCATTGCCGATCGCAAAGGCCTGCCTTGTGCTTTTTAGACTCGCTTTCTTGCAAGGTATTTCGAATGATTGATTTATTCTCTCCACTTTTTACACGAGGGATCAGCTCTTCCAGACCGCGACGTGCAGATGGATCACACATCCACGACAAGCTTATAACTGCCGCCCTGAAAGTGGCTCTATTTTCCTGTTCTGCAACAGCCACAATGGCTTTGGTCGTTCTTTCTTCATCAACCAATGACAATGTCAATATCGCAGACATCGCCAACTGCATATCGGATGAATAGACCAACGGCTCGACAAAGCGATACATGCGCTCCCGATCCGTTTTGATCCTTCCGTTTCTCTCCGCCTGCAAGAGGATATTTGCAAACTCAACCTTCACAATCAGTAAATTTACTATATCCAATGGTAAATCCTGGTAATCAGTGGCCTTCCCAACCCATAAATCCTCAACGAACGGTAAGATCTCTCCCTGATACCGCATAATTTTTACATCGTTTAGCGTTTCAATTATGTGGTCAACATTTTTAGTCCGTAAAACCCTCTTGAGTTCCTCAACCGTGACAAACGAACCCTCCCCACCAAAAGCCTTACCGGGGTCCACGAGAGCAATGGACAGTGCAAGCACCACCCAGACACACAGTCGTTCCATTTGAGCTCCTATCTGACTGACAGATCACTTATCTCGCGGATCATGGGGGGCAACTGATGTTACCCACAAACGCGCAAACAGGGTAAGGTCTTGCAAACAGACAATCCCCCCATCAAAACCAGCAAAACCAGCCAGGCCGAACAAACATGGTTATGAATTCTATGGGGTTCGACAAGGAAAGCAAGAAAGGGCTCAAGAGATGCGCATGTGTATCTGCCCCGGAGGAATGACTCGGAGACAGGGGCGCGACGAGCGTATGGTGTCTTGCCCGGCCTGATCCCCTGTTCGCATTGATGGCTCCATCATTCGCCTGAACCACCCGATAGCGGTCGGTCGTGAACAGCCGCTTTGGATCGAAGTCGGTCCTTCGAGGCATGGACCAAAATGCTCTCAATCGCTCTTATGAGTGTGCTCTTTCAATAGTCGTAAGGGGTAGTTGCAGACATTATTCCGCGGTTGCAAATGGTAGCACTTCTTGCAATGACAAGGGGACGAGCGGTCAACCACGGAACTCAGAATAATATTCGCTTGCATGGGAATGTAAACGCCGATGGCCGGAACCTGTCCGCGATGCTGATTGAGGCCCGTCTTGCACGACCCTATAGCGAAGATGCGTGTGAGCCGTGGTGCGTATCGTGAATTGTTGAGAGGGGCAACGTGATAGGAGCAATCAATTGACGAACAGAGTTAGGGGCGGGATCGAGGAGAGAGGAGTTATTCTGCCGACGGTTTATTCTCTCCGCATTTCCAGCAGGCGCCGAATTGATTCTCATGGCGCTCGCTGCATTGAGGACAGGTCCAGTGGCCGTGGCTTGATCGAACCGTTGTTGTGACATCCTCGATTACTTGCCGGGCTCGGTCATAATCCTGATCATCGAGTACCCAGATTTCCGGAAAGACCTCCGCAAAGGGAATTTCTCCGGCTAGACCCGAGGCACGTTGATTCTTGATCATGCACCGGATGCCGGCTTGCTCAAGCTGTTCCTTGCGCATCTCAGCTTCGACCAAGTGTTGAGAGACGAAGACCTGCTTCATAGGATAAGAATTTTCGCAAGGTTTCCCTGCTACTGCAACCAGGAAAATCGATTGTCTGACGACTTGGTGGGGAGGGGGTAAGTGGACTCTGCACCTTGAGCATGGTAGAGTGCCACAGGCTACGAACTACTTGCTCGTCTCGCGCTTCCCTCCTGACTTCGGTTCTTGCGCGAATTGTTTGTGTATCTCTAGCGTGTGTCGGTAATCCCGGAATGACACTGCTGTCCCGATGAGAGGACAGTCGAGGGTTCGTAGGAATGTCCGGCCCATGCTGGCGTACCACGATGGTCCCAGTGTCTTATTACAGCCACTTCAGGAGTATGACCATGAACAGGACGGCGTTTATCAAAAATATGCAGTCAAAAAAGCGAAAGCGCGCTCCCACACGGAAGCTGAAAATTCGATGGGAAGTGTTGGGGTTATCCGCTCCTCAGGAGAGAGATGACTCTGCTTCCATTGATTCGATCCGGCAAGCGGTGTCATCGTTAGCAAGTCGTGGAATTGGACAGGGTGTGCGTGCTCGCGCGAAGAACGAGCCGTCGGAGGAGATGCCGGAATCAAACAGTCGAGGGATTGGACGCCGAGAGACCGCCGACTAATTCCATTCAAGGACCGTTGGCTGACGGTAGGTTGGCCAAGAACGCAAGGAGGTGATTATCGGACGCGGAGGAAAAACAACGTCGGCGAAGCGTGACCGCGAACGGGCTTTGCAGAATATCCGCAAAGAGAAAGACGCGAAACGCGCGATTCGTAAGGCAGAAAAAGGCACACGGCCTGCGTCAACCGAGGGAGAAGATCCGGACTTGGCCGGACTGCGTTGGGGACCGCAAGAGCCGCTCTATTGATCAGCCTATGCTGTTGTGTTGTGCGATCGGCATGTTTTGTGGGTAGGGCTTCGCTTGCTCGAAACGGGACGGTCTTCCTGATATGGGTCTGAAGGGAGACTGCGGAAACGCAAACCCGTAAACGAAGCCACACCAATGGAACCATGTTCCGGTCCTGCTGAGCCTGTCGACGAACATTTCTGGTACGTGTTCTTCATGTGTACCAGGTACAAGGAGGGAGTCATCCGGAGACGACCCCCTCTCTCGATTCGATTCCTGCCTGTGTCTTTGCGCGTCGCCTTCAGCAGAAAACCCCTGTGGATTATTACTGCTGGGTTTTGAGCATGTGCTTGTCGCTCTTCACATGGTTGATTTGACTTTGCAGATTCTCTTGGCTCTCAGTGAGATGCACAATGAGTTGTTTGGCGGCTGCCAAATCGTCCTTGAGTGAGCGGACCAATTCTTTCAAATCGGCGATATCGCGTTCGGCGTCTGCGACTCCGTAGGGAGCGGCCGGTGTTTGGCACGTCGCTCTTGAATAGCCGTACCATCCATCGCGGCATACGGCATCGGCCTCGACGATTGCGGAGTTGATATTGGCACAGCCGGTCATGGCAATGAGCCCGGCGGCAAGCATGCTGAGAGTAAATGACTTCATGATCCCTCCTTCCATGTGAATCGGCAGGTCATGCGTTGTGCACGATTCACGTCTCCAGCCGTAACAGCTCTATTCGTGCGACGGCTATCTATGATCCAAGGATGCCATTCTAAAAACGGCATGGCGAGAGGCGCAATTTCCATTTAGAGGGGGGACTCCAACCGATAGTGGTAGGCCGTTATGGGGTGTACCGGGAGAAGAATTTATGGCCAGGGTCCTTCGTAAGAGGAAGGACCCTGGCATTGTCAGAGTTCGGAGAGTGAAGGCGGTGTGGTTACAATGAAACGAGAACCTCCACACGACGGTTTTTCGCACGTCCTTCTACCGTATTATTTGTGGCGATCGGGCTGTCGGATCCATGGCCTTCGGCCGAAATACCGCTTGTGAAACCGCCCTCTTGCAACGCTTCTGAGGCATATCGGGCTCGGGCATCGGAGAGTTCCTTATTGGAGGGGAACTTCTTCTGTAACGCACCTCGAATTGGTGTGGAATCGGTATGGCCGGCCACATGCACGCGCTTGCCCGGGAAATCTTTGAGCACCGTGCCAACGCGTATCAAGGCATCTTTCCCGCCGTCCCGTAGTTGCTCGTGTCCCGGGGCAAATAACAGGCTGGAGTCTAAATTGATCGTAAGTCCGTCGCCGGATTGCATGATGGCCACGGTTCCCCTCGCAATTTCTGGTTGCAGTGCTTTGAGCAGATCCTTTTCCGCTTTGGCCATGTTGACATGATCCTGAAGCGCCGCTTGGTTTTCGCTGAGTCGCGCAATGAGCTCATTGGCATTGGTGAGTTGGTCCTTGAGAGATTGTACTTGTTCTTTCAGGTCGGCGATATCGCGTTCCGCTTCCGCAACTCCGTAGGGTGCGGCCGCCGGCTCGCAGGACTGTTGCCAATAGCCATACCACCCGTCACGGCATACGGCGTTGGCTTGGACAAGCGCCGGATTCAGGTCTGCGCAACCGGCGAGGAGGATCATACTCGTGCCGGCTGTAAGAATGCTGATGGTCAGTGACTTCATGGTGCCTCCTTCTATGGTGAAATGGTTGAGGTCTTGTGCCCGGTTTTCCTGTTGCATGTCGTCAATTCAACTGATGTGATAACAATGGGTACGTCGAGAGAAACATTTTAAGAGGGTCTGAGAGGGATACGCAAGGTTTGTACTGAGGAGATTACGTATGGGTTAGGAACAAGCTGGTCGGGGTATGGATCTCAGCAACCCTTGAATTGCCTGGCTCGGCATTGTTGTGCGAGCCGTTTAGCTTCTGCGACCTGCGCAGGAGTCATTCGTTGCGCAACATCTTCAACATTTTCTTCTGCTTGTTGCTTTTCTTCACCTTTCATGTGTGAGGCCGCAAGACTCACCCACATGTATGCTCGGACATAGTCCGGCGGTCCTCCCAGTCCAGCAAAATACAGTTCCGCAAGGTTGTTTTGGGCAATGGGGTGCCCCTGTGCCGCAGCTTTTGCGTACCAGGATCGTGCCTGAACATGGTCTTGAGGCACTCCCCGTCCCTTGGCGTATAGGTCCCCGAGCCGGATCTGCGCTTCCGTGTCCCCTTGGCGAGCCAGTTTCTGAAGGTTCTCCAAGTCTTTCGTCTCCGGCGGCGCAAACGCTACTGCCGATCCGACGGGAAGGACAAGAATCGCGAGAAGTAAGAGACGAAGAATATTCATACCGCGTGAGTATGCCGTGTGGCTGAAGAAATCGTCAAGACCAAATGCAGCAGGGCCCGTTCTCTAACGGCGATGGGTGATGAATCTCAATGGCTGAATCGCGGTCCGGCTTGATGTCGGGGCGCGGAAGTCGCTCGCCGCCGAACGCTGGGTGCCTTCTCAATCCTCGATGAATGAGTTGTTCGCGGGGAAGTCGTGGCGAATTCAATAGTGAAGCCGTCACCATGCATGCACGCCGGTATTTCTGCTATGGTGCAGAATATAAGGCAGGACTTTAGTGTGCGTGCATCTTACGATACACCGTCGGACGTTCTGTCCTAACATGCGGAAGAGATGGTGAGGCATGCCCTCCGTTTGTGCCTGTTTCCAGCGATATTCCAGGCTTCTCCTTGCACTCATGCTGCTGCAGCTATGGTGTGTGGCCCCGCTGTACGCCGAATGGCTTCTCGTCGATCGGAACGACAAGGCAAAAATCTATGTCGATCCTGAGACGATCAGCCGAAATGGTGAGGTGGTCAGCGTCTGGGTATTGGATGA
>JAOUPN010000230.1 GCA_029879905.1 Nitrospira sp.
GGGCAGATCGGACGCTAGCTCGCGACACTGACGAAGAACCTCAGCGCGCACGCGGTTCACAGGTGTTGGTTGAGCCTCGGCCATAAGCTGTGCCAGGTGCTTGTCAAACTTTCCAAGAAGTTCCACGATAGGGGAAAACTCTCCACGAGACGGAACTTTCCCACCGTCCATGAACTGCTCTGTATCGAGAAAGTCACCATCGACCAAGCAGGAAAACAACATCCGCAGCCATAGCGCGAGCCCTGCCTGACCTCCTGACGGTTTAGTGGCAGGAGTAATAGTAGGATTAAGAACGTCGGTGGGGATGGGCACTTTAGAAATGGCTCGCAGGTGCTGGCTCTCTTCTAACCGTTGAGACAACGAAGCAAGGGCATGTTCATCGGAGTGCCAGTCCGGTAACCCTGCATGATGGCCAGCAATGAGATAGGCTAAAAGCCTCCCCTTACCGCCAAGTTGCTTGACGGCATGAAGCGCTCCCGCTGAGGAATGATTCACACGACCTTGACCGCCCTCAATGTGTGCCTCTGGATCAAGACCGCTCCCCCGAGCTATATAGTTTTGAAAGGCCGAGGAATATTTTCCAAGGTCATGCCAGAGTCCTGCGAGTCGGCCCCAATCAGGATGGCCAAAGCTCGACGCAAACTCCCCCGCAAGGTTCCCCACCGCGCGCACATGGTCTTCAAGATGGTGGATCTCAAACGACCCGTCGTCGGTCCGCCGCACATGGGCCAGTGCGGGCTTCGGCGCCACATCAGCTCGTATTGTCTGATCAGACGCCCTCACGTTCCCCCTCGCTCGCATCTACCACACGGGGACTGGCTCCGCCATGCGGTGCCTGTCCCCAGCGGCAAGGCAATCTTGAATGGGTACGGCTCATGGCCCGTTGCTTGCCTGAACCAGCGTACAAATGCGTCGTTCTTGCTCATTGAGATTTCCTCTTCCTTGATCCCATCACTTGCTTGGTCGCGTTATCCCATCCAAAGATCCGGATTGCACGTGAGGACTGCACTGATTCACCGGACTCAGCGAGCAAAGCAGCCGCTCATTCTGTGACAGTGCAAACCTAACACCTGCGTGTGACATCCGAGGTCCAATGTCAGATCCTCCTTAAATTATTTTTTCCGGTGTCTTTTCCCACTCACCCACCCATAAAGGCAAACAGACACAAGTCCGCATCTCATACGTTGTCTTTTCTTTCAATGACTCAACAGACTCTCACCACCACCGTCTTTGATCCGTGCGCTCGCCCCCATCCTGCCGCACACGCCCCGTCGACATTCCGCCGCACAGGGGCCAAAGATTGCTTCACCGCTGCAACCGTTCCTTCCCGCAAGGACATCCTCAGGCGTGCTTCGCCACGACAGTCCCGTTCTGCCATACATTGATGACGGTCCGAAGATACATTATCGCGAATCGCTGCCCCTATCCATGACACCGATTGTTCGAGGGCAGCTCAGCCCTGCATAGAGGTACACGTCTTGGCCACTGGTTACTGAACGGTCATTTCCGGAGTTTCTTTGCGTGCCTTGGCCGTGCGGGTCGCTTCGGTGCCATCCGATAGCGGGCCGTCTCTTCGGCCACATGACCGGGGGCATCGTCGGGTTCGAGGACCACGCGCACACGAGCATGGAGTTGCTCTGCCACACGGCGCAGCATACTGAGCGAGTGGCCTTCGTAACCGGGAGATTCCAACCGACAAATCTGCTGCTGTGAGGTTTTCACCCGCTGAGCCAATTGCTTTTGCGACAGCCCGGCCTGCCGCCGCAGCGCAGCGAGCTGGAGCGCGACATCCCAGGCCTGTCCTGCCTCTTTGAACCGGCGGGCAACCTCCGGGTCTGCCAGCTGCACCTTGAGATACCGATCGAAATTCGTCTGTTTCATGCTCCCATCCTCTTCCGCCAGTCACGCATGCGATCTTGCGCCGTCTCCAGATCATGCGACGGAATCGCCCGACTTTTGTTTCTGATGCCATGCACGGCAATGATTCGCCGTTGCCGCATAAAGAACCACAAGATCCTTGTGTTCAGCTTACCCACGTGTCGCAACTCATACAGTCCATCCCCAAGCGCCTTTGAGAGGGGCTCCCGATGGTATTGCCGGTTCCGCAATTTCGCCAGCCCCGCCAACACCGCGGAAAAGTCACCTGGATCGCTCGCTTTGAGTTCGTCGAGAAACTCTTGGACCGGGCACTGGCCTCCCACAGTTTCATAAAACTCTATCGTGAACGCGACGCTCATGCAACATCAATATTAGTGTTGTACTTTAAGCGCCGAATATCTCCTTCTGCACTCCTCAGCTTTGGAACCCACATTTCGCCATCACACATGCAGTCAGTCGCTAACCCCGAGCTCACATGGTCTTCAAAACTGTGGATCTCAAACGCCCCGTCGTCGGTCCGTCGCACATGGGTCGGCGCGGGCGTACTCATTTCTTCCGAACAACGGGTCATCGGTGACGCCCCTTCGACTTACCCGCTTCTACGGACTTCACCTCAAATCCGATTCGGCGTCCAGGCGTGGGCGGCGGTTTCATCAGCCGGCGGATGGCTTCGAAGAGAGATTGGATGTGCTCGTCGTGGCCGGCGACCTTGCGCTCTAACTCTTTCAGCTTGGCGGACGGTTCCTTGTGTGTCACAGCCCACTCACGCAACTGAACGAACGTGCGCATAACGACAATGTTGACCTGAACGGCACGGCGGCTCTTCAGCACACTGGACAACATGGCTACCCCTTGCTCGGTGAAAGCATACGGTGCGGCGCGACGAAGACCTCCCCAACTTGAAGTCACAATGTGTGATTTCAAGTCGGCAAACTTGGCCTCGCTCAATTGGAACATGAAATCGGCAGGAAATCGGTCATGGTTCCGCTTCACGGCTTGCACAAGGGCGCGCACCTCAACATCGTACAGTTCCGCCGGGTCCGTGCTGAGCATAACCTTCTGTCCACGGAGCAGAAAGATCCGTTTCTGTATGCCCTGGCCGGTCACAAGGCTATTCATGTGGGTGCCGTCCTCTCCGAGCAGTCATCGCATGTCACTCTTCCCATCGAATGATTTCATGCTATCCGACGACTGTGACATCCGAGGTCATGTTTGAAGAGGGTATCTCTGGTTTATTTCGCGGCAATATATTGCGCCTCTTTCACGACGGCCTCTCGCAAGTCCGCCGGACGAATCACCTGCACTCCGCGGCCGAAACTCAAAATCCAGCCGACCAACTCTCGGCTATCGGCGACGGTCAAGGTCATGTGCAATGTGCCGCCGGTCGTTCGTTTGGATTGTTGACTGGGATGCCAGACGCGGTCTTTGGCCCATGCAGCCGTGGCCTTATCAAACAGCAGTTCCACTTCGATACGTGGCCCGCGCATGACGGTCAAGGCATCTTGGACGAAGGCCTCAAGATCAAACCCAAGCGGCAACTGATACGGATGGTCCGTCACAGCTACTGATTTCATGCGTTCAACGGCAAACAAACGCGGTTCCTTCCTCACATGACAAAAGCCGATCAAATACAAGCCGCCGGATGCATACCAGAGTCGATAGGGATCGATCTCGCGCCTCGTCGTACGAGTGCGAGACGCGGAGAAATACCGGACCTGGATCGTACGCTGCTTGTCGATGGCTTGCGTGAGCCGATCGATCGTGTCCCGATGCTGCTTATAGCTCTTGTGCGGGCCCAAGCCGACGGCAAACAGGTTCTGGACTTGCCGGACATAGTCGAGCGATGCCGGAGGCAGGAGGCTCGATGCCTTGGTCATAGCCGAGTCCAAAGCGATTTGAATGTGCGTGCCCTCCAGCGGTTTCAAGAGCGCTCGGCTCATCACCAGTGCCATCAACTCCGTCGGAGAAAATGCAATTGTGGGAGCATGGCGAGATCCCTCCAGCAACCGCCATCGTACTGTTCCTTCGATGCGCTCATTGATCAAAGGAAAGCCGGCGGCTTCCAACGCCTCCAGGTCGCGCCTCACGGTACGAGCATGCCTGGAATAGTCGGTCGGCAACCGTGATTGGAGTTCGTCTAGCGTCGTCCCATGGGAGGATTCTAAGATCCGGAGCAGATGCCACTGACGGGTAATTTGGTCGTTTCGCGGCACAACCTTTCCCCTATGAGTTCGAATTGTCAGGTAGGCTACGTGGCGTACTATACCGGAGTCAACTCCTCCAACGAGGGGGTCGGATTGAGGCTCAGGATGGAACGATAAGGATCGAGGACTGAGGACATTTAAGAAGTGCTGAGATATGAGGACTGAGTGCCGAGTGGAAGATCGGAAAGGTTACATCTGGTGAAAAGGGGACATTCTACTTTTTCTTCTGCCCCCTCGGCCGGCCGCGTGGATTGAGGCTTGGCTCCGGCCCTAACCGCCTGGCCGTCCGGAGGACCAGACACCGGGGACGGATATAGCCACCCACCCCACCTGCCACGCTCCCCTAGGCATGTTCAACAGAAACGTACCATGTCCCCTTTGTTCTTCTCCTCAACTGCGGTGTTCCCGGGAAGGGTGTTCTCAGCAAGTACCTCGAGTGGGAGGGTACCTCACTCCAATGTAGAATAGCGCACCATGGCCCTTAGAGCTAACCTATGGCAGTCTGAAATTGAAGCGAGTTCTTCATATGAGGAGGTGTCGCATGAAGTTCTTGTTGATAGGCAGCATCCTATTTTTTGGAGCGGGAGTTTTGGGCTGCGTCCAGCGGCCCTACGTCGTTTGTCGTGGCGAGGCTTACTGTACCCCGCCCATGACCCATGACGAGGTCATAGACGCCGCCAAGGTCAAGAAAGCCTGGAACGACGAATCCTTATATACACGCCCCGCCAACTGAGGGCTGAGATAGAGTTCAGGACTGAGGAAAGAGGACTGAGGACTGAGGAACCGGAAGTGCTGGGATTGACGAGACCGGAATGGCCGGGAAATGATCGTCTGAAAGAGCAGGTCCAGTCGGTTCCAAGGTCTTAGTCTCCGGCGACAAGTTCTGCTTCCAATGGATGGTCTTTGGGAAAGCGACTGACCCCCAGTACGCTGAAGCCCAAGACACGCCCCTGTTCATCCACACGCTCCATGACAGCGTCATGCGCGGTCGGTCGCATGAAGCCAGGAGCCTCACGAAACTGAACCTCCAGATAATCCGCTTCCGGGTCAAACCAGACTTTCACTTTTTCGGCCATATACACTCTCCTGCCTTGATACGGTCTGTGAGATAAGCCGTCACGACAAACCCATCATCCGCTGCATACTTTACCACGACACACAACCATTTCCCACCAACGGGTGTTGTTGTGTAATACTCGTAGAACAACTCAACAGTACTATCAGATCGAGAGATGCGGACCTCGGCTGGAGCCTGAAGCACTCGCTCGATCTCACCTTCCATGCCGACCATTTCAGGATGTTGCAGAATATGCGCGACCGCTCGTCTGTTACGCGTACCGAACGGCCAAAACAATCGCAAATGGTCTTCATAGCAATACGCTTACGGCTCTAGACTATGATGAACTGAAAGAACCGGCCACCGAGATTCGAAAGCATACCCATTTCCTCACCAGAAATCACGTCTCCTCTGGGAATGGATTGAGACAGGATTTAGGACTGAGGACGACTACGAAGTGCTGAGATATGAGGACTGAGATATGAGAATCTAGGACTGAGGGCTGAGAGACTCGCTGAGTCGTACATGGCTTAACAAAGGCCGGCTAAGCAGGTTTTGTATTTCACGCCGTACGTTTCACCTTTTACCTTTCACGCCTCACGGGCTGCAGCTATGAGTGCTGAGAC
>JAOUPN010000231.1 GCA_029879905.1 Nitrospira sp.
TGGTGTCGGAATCGCCGGGCGTGTATCCGATCGTGACGCACCAGCTGACGGCGGCCTTGCGGGGCGCCATTGCGGCGTTGGTGATCACGCCGGTGGCGCATGATGCGCCGTTGATGCCCTTGACCCCGTGGAAGCCGTAAGCCGTTCGGAATGAATGTGATAGTTGTTCGCACGAGGGGACAACGCTAACACTCACAAGAAGAGGAGATGACCGATGAGACGTCTTGCAACTCTGCTTGTCGTGGCAGTACTGACCACGACCGGCTGCTCGTTCCTGACCGGCGGCAAGGCTGCGACCGACGATCGTACGCTCTATGAGCGGTTAGGGGGCACGGGTCCTATCACTGCGGTGGTGGGGAAGTTTGTGACCATCGTGGGCGGAGATAAGCGGATTAACGGGTATTTTGCCAAGGCCGATTTGGTGCAGTTGAAAAAGCACCTGATCAACATGGTCTGTCAGGCGAGCGGCGGCCCCTGTGAATATACGGGGCGGGACATGAAGACCACCCACAAGGGTATGGGCATCACGGACGCCGCCTTCGGGGCGTTGGTGGAGGACCTCATCGAAGCACTGGACACGTTCAACGTGCCGGAGCGAGAGAAGGGTGAATTGCTGAGTGTCTTAGGCCCGATGAAGGGCGATATCGTCGAAAAGTAGTGCACAGTGGTACCACGCGGCTGGTTTGTATGGGCCGCCGCGTGGCACGCTGACTCCTTCCTCACCGGGTTTCTTCTCCTCACAGTTCCTGCATCGTATTGTGCGTATCTTTCTTCGGAACCGGCAAGCCTTCCAACTCCATGATCCGTAACGCGTTGGTGGTGGGGCAGGGGCCTGGTCGGAGTGTGTAGTCGAATTGCAGCGCCCCTGCGGAGACGGTTTCTTGAAAGTGTGAATTGATCAATGAGGGAATTTCCTTTTCCAGATCGGTCAATTCCAAATCGTGGGTGCTGACCAGCCCGAAGCCATGTCCGGTTGAGAGCGCTTTGATATAGGCACGGCTGCCGATCAACCGTTCCCGATTGTTGGTCCCTTTGAAAATTTCGTCGATCAGGAATAACACCGGCGGTTTGGTCAGGTCATGGGTCGCATCGAGCAGCGTTTTGAGCCGTTTAACTTCGGCATAAAAGAACGACAGCCCTGCATCAAGGGAGTCATCTACGCGGATGCAGCAGGCTAGTCGACTCCAACTCCAGGTCATTGCCGTCGCACATACCGGGGCCCCGGCCTGCGCGAGGCACAGATTGATGCCGATGGTCCGGAGGAACGTGCTCTTGCCTGACATATTCGAGCCCGTGATCAGATGTACTGTGCCAAGTCCATCCAGGCACACATCATTCGCGACGCGGCTATTGATGGGCAGGAGCGGATGTCCGAGCCGGTCGGCTTGAACCAATGCGGTTGTCTTGTCTTGCCGACCAGTCGTCGACAGTGGCGTCGGCCACACATATTCAGGGTGGAGATACGCGAAGTTGGCCAAGGCCGAGGCGGCTTCGACTTCGGCCAAACAGTCGAGCCAGGTCGGGAGATGGTCTTTGATGGACTCTTGCACATGGGTCAATTGTTTGGTGAACCAGAGGTCCCAGGGGCAGAGTGCGTTGAGGCCGAGATGCAAGAGTGGGTTGGCCTTGACGCTGATGGCGTGCAATGTTCGAGCGGCTTGTTTTACGTGCAGGGACGGTTTGGCGTCGTGCCCCATCATCGGCGAGCAGGTTTCGGTCAACGCGGAGGTCGCCGGTCCTGTATGACGTTCGAGATGGTATAAGACCGTGCCCAACCGTTCCATCTCATGATGGAGCCCCACCGCATGTTCGAGTAAATGTTCCCCTTGGTCGGTCATGAAATAGATCAGGGCATAGGCACCGAAGGAGAACATCCAGTAGCCCGGGAGTTGGCCGAGCAATGCCCCCATGCCCAAAAGGAGCGTTGAACAGGCAAGGCATGTCTGTACGGCAAGGATCAGGTGTAATCGGGGGAACCCCACAGCGTGATGAATGGCCGTCTCCAGTCGGCGGCCGTTGATTTCCTGCTCGCCGGCCAGTCGAGCAAGGAGCGTGAGACGGTCTCTGAAAAGCTGACGGTTGGTCAATTCCCGTGCCAGGCGCTGGCGTTTTTCCCAGAGATCATACGGAGGCGGTTGTATGAGCAGCCAGGAGGCCAGGCGCTCACGGCCATGGTCGGACACCGTGGTATCGAGAAGATGAAGAAGGGAGTGGGGTCCTGCCAGGTCAAGGTCTTTAGCATACAGATGATCGGGACCTGCCTCGGAATGTCGTGGCGGGATATGTGCCCAATCACGGTGAGTCCTGGCAATGTGGGCTCCCTTAATCTGATTCCATAGCCGGAGACGATGAATCCGATGCTCCAGCCTGTTATGATAGGCGGCCACGGCGATGAAGAGCATAAGGAAGCCGGCGACGGCCGAATTGCCGAGATCGTACCATCCGGACTTATAGAACAGGATGATGCAGCCGAGGCCGGTGAGAAAAATGACCAGACGCAAGGTGGTGAAACGGGAACTGGCTTTCGTACCGCGACGGATGAGGCCGTCGACCCTCTTGATGAGCCGCTGCAACTGCGTTGTACGTGAGGGATCAACCATGGTGTGTTCGAACTTACTGGGAAAATCATGATGTCGTCAATGAATTCCGATTGGGTGGACGTACAGATTCTGTCATCGCTTGATGCCGGAGAGGTTCTTGGACTTCTCGATGACCCTTCTGTTCAGGGTGGATGGCAGGATGGTGAAATGGTTCATCTCTATTGGCCGAGCCATACGTGGTCGCCTGACCATCTAGCAAAACTCAGTCAGGTGCTTCGGCAGCTCGATGGGACGTGCGAGCCGGTGATCAATGTTCGGACCCTGCCGAACCAGGATTGGAATCAGGTCTGGGCTGAATCGGTTGAACCCTTGTGGATCGGTCGCTACCTTCTGATCAGGCCGAGTTGGCAGACGGTCGAAGAACGGCCCGGCCAGATCGAGATCATCCTCGATCCGAAGCAGGCCTTCGGGACCGGTCATCATGCGACGACACGCATGTTGCTGGAATGGCTGGAAGAAGACATTCATGGTGGGGAGGCCGTCCTGGATGTCGGGACCGGCAGCGGGCTGCTGGCGATGGCGGCACTCCGTTTCGGTGCGTTCTATGCGGTGGGTATCGATCATGATCCTGTCGCCATTGAGTGTGCGCGGGAATATGCGGAACTGAATCGTTTTGGGGCTGAGTTCGTACTCCAATGCGGTGAGCTCAGTGAGCTTCGTAAGGGACCGTCGTTCAACCTGGTGCTTGCCAATCTTGATCGGGAGACCTTGCTTCAGCTCGCAGACAGGCTGGCGGAATACGTCCACGGGACATTGTTGGTGTCGGGTATCTTGCTCGATCAGCAGGAGGAGATTGCGGCGGCCTTTGCCGCAGTGGGGCTTTATCCCGGTCGGCGTCGGGAACTGGACGGATGGGTTGCAATGGAGTTCCTGCCGGTCCAGTCCTGTGAAGGGGAATAAATGCAGACCGGCCGCCCTCCCTCCCCGCATGTACATCAAGTCAGCGTATCGGATGAAGTATTGTGCGAGGGGATTGCCGGTCGGGGGATGCCGTCGTCGTGGAGCAAGGAGAAAGATGAAGAATAGGGCCTTGCGGAGGGCTGGCTCGCACAAGGCCCTATCTATTCGGTCTTGACGTTACTTGACAGCGGATTTCAGCGCTTTACCGGCTTTAAACTTGACCACGCGTGAAGCCTTGATCTTAATGGCTTTCCCCGTTTGAGGATTACGGCCGGTACGGGCGGCACGGTGAGAGGTCTTGAACGTGCCGAATCCGATGAGGGATACCGTTTGCTTTTTCTTCAAGTTCGTCGTAATGGCCGACAAGGCTCCATTGACGGCGCGGGTGGCGGCGGCTTTTGAGATGTCGGCAGACTTGGCGACGGCCTCGATAAGATCCTGTTTGTTCACAAGGGGCCCCTTTCGTTGTTTGGTAAAAGTAAGGAAAACATGTGTTGGCGCTTCTATAGCAAGCCTGATGAATTCGGTCAAGCAGATATCTCAGCCGTCGGGTGAGGAGATGCGGTAACGGCAGTTGCAAGGCAGCGGGAATGGAGCTTAAATACGTATCGTCTGAAGTGCAATCCTCATTCCTCCTGCGAGGTGAGATTGACTCAACGAGGCCTTCCGCCTCGCCGCTCTCACTCCTGAGTTCCGGGTTTCGAGTTGCGTGTTTCTGGATCTTGTTTCGAGTTTCGGGTGTCGGGTTTCTTGTTCTCTGTTCTGCCATACTAACGTGGGACTTGTAGCGTGAACCTTGCCGCCAGTCAGTCGAAACACGCGACTCGAAACCAGGAACTCATGGCCGCGATACGAACAACGAGAGCTTCGTATGATGGAACGCCGACTTGAACCAGAACTGATGGACGATCCTTTGCAGGCCGAGGCCTATGCAGGGATGGATTTCTCAGTGGAGAACCAGGGGTTCGTCGATCAGTTTCGTGCATATTTTCCTGATTTTTCGCGAGGACAGGTGTTGGATCTCGGCTGCGGCCCTGGAGATATCCCGGTGCGGTTCGCGAAAGCATTTCCCGATTGCTGCGTGATCGGTGTCGACGCCTCACGTCCGATGATCGAATCGGCGGAACGTATGATTGTCGATGCCGGGCTGTCCGATCGGGTGACGGTTCGGTGCGAGCGACTTCAAGATTTGGCAGGGACGAACCAGGCGGATGCCGTTATTTCCAACAGTTTGTTGCATCACCTGCCGAACCCCCTGCAGTTTTGGCACAAACTGCGCGCCTTTCTGAAACCAGGCTCGCCGGTGTTGGTCATGGATCTTCTGCGTCCGGAGTCACCGGAAGCCGCACAGGCCATCGTCGATCACTATGCCGCCGGTGCGCCGGACATTCTGCGCAGGGACTTTTACAACTCGTTGCTGGCGGCGTTTACCGAGGACGAAGTAACAGGGCAGTTGGCCAAGATGAATCTCACCAGGCTTCTGCTTGACGTCCCCGACGACCGTCATTGGGTGGTGGGAGGGATTGTGTATTGAGCGGGGTGGGAAACTATCTCTCCGAGGGGCACGTGCAAAAACGTTTAACTAAAAAGTGAGCGTGAGAGACTATGTGGCTGAATAGTATGGTGCGACGAATTTGTGGGTATCTAGTTCTGGCAGGACTCATGATGTTGAGCGTGGCGTTCCAAGTTGGGTGTGAGAAGAATTATGAGGCAACGCTCGCGATTGAAAAGTCGACGGACGTGTATGCCATTGACCAGCTCCCGTCAGCGCCCGCTGCATCTGATGCTGAGCCCTCGGAGAAAAGGGCCGAACTCGGAAAGGTGATTCGAGTATTGAAGCCAGGTGAGAGGGTGAAGGCAATCGGGGTATTGCACGGCACGGGGTTTGATGCGATTCACGTCAAACTGGCCGATGGGACGGAGGGGCTCATCATTGCCGGGGATACGTTTACCGCAGTAGCTCCTTGATGAAGTCTGTAGGGTGTTCGGCTGATGGACGCTAGCTACGGTGCAGCGCTATGTGGGCGCACGACTTACGCGAGGTATTTCGTCAACCAGTCGGCGATGAGATGCGTCATCCGCTTGAAGTCCTCGCCTTTTGTGAATTGATGGTCGGCGCCGGGGATCAGCTCCAGATGTTTTTCAACCTGTAAGGCTTCATAGAGCCGGCGGCTTTGATGGAGGGGGACATGCTCGTCTTGGTCACCCTGGACAATAAGGGTCGGAGCCGTAATGGATTCGGCCGGTGC
>JAOUPN010000232.1 GCA_029879905.1 Nitrospira sp.
CACTATCCGGGTCGGTCACGTTCGTCAAGTTTCCGACGAGATCGTACGCATAGCTCGTGACCTCCGTGCCCCCTGTGCTGAGCCCCGTCGAAGCAGGCAGCGTCTTGCTCAGCAATCGATTGACCGCATCGTAGGCAAAGCTAATAGTCTCCGCCTTCGGTGTGACCCGAGTGAGCAGATTATCGTTCCCATCATAGGTGTATTGCTCCACCTTCCCCAGCGGATCGGTCGTCTTGATCAGCCGATTCCGGCTGTCGTAGGCAAAGGACGTGACCTGATTCTTCGCGTCCTTCACTGTCAATAGATTGCCATTCGCATCGTACGTATACTGGGTCACCCCATTCAACGGATCCGTCACCTGCGTCAGGCGATTCTTCACATCGTAGGCAAACGCCGTAATCCGATTGAGGGCATCCTTGCTCGTGGCCACATTGCCGGCGCTGTCGTACGTCAAGGTGGTCGTCCGGCCCAGCGGATCGGTCGTGGTCTGGAGCCGCCCCAACGGATCGTACGTGAACGTCGTGGCGGGGTTCGCCGGATACAGGGCGTCCCGTGTCTCGGTCAGCAAGCCCTGCGCATTGTAGAGGAACGTGGTCACCTTCTGGTCCGCATCCGTGATGGTCAGCGGATTGCCCTTGGCATCGTAGGTGATATTGGTCTGATTGCCTTTCGGATCGGTGATCCGCGTCACCTGATTAAACGTCGGTTCATAGACAAACGTCGTCGTGGCCGCAATGGCCGCCTCGGTGCTGGTCAACAGATTCGCCTTGGCGTCATAGGTCATGGTCGTGATCGCGCCGTTGGGCCGCGTGATGGTGATGGGATTCCCCTGCGGATCCCGCTGGATCGTCGTGACCCGGCTTAAGGGATCAATCTGCTTGGTCACGCGCCCGATCGCGTCGGTTTCAAACGTCGTGGTTTGGCCCTTCGCATCGGTGAACGTCGCCTGGATCACCGGCGGCTGACTGATCGTCGCCGGATTCCCCGCCACGCCGATCCCCTGGGCCAGATCGGGCACCCCGGTGAGGTCCGTCGGCCGCAGGAGGCGGCTGTCGCCGTTGGGCAGCACCACCTGCTTCAGCCGCCCCGCAAAATCAAACTGATAGGCAAAGACCTGGCCGCGCGCGTCGCGCTTCTGCACCATCCGGTGCTGCGCGTCATAGTTAAAGGACGTGCGCGTTTGGTCCGGCGCTTCCACCGCGAGGAGATTGCCCGCACTGTCATGGGTGAGCGTCGTCACCCGGCCGGCCGGATCGGTGATCGTGGCCACCCGATCCCCGTTGTAGCCGAAGGTGGTCACCTGGCCGACGGGATCGGTGATCGTGGTGAGCTGCCGGCTGCCGTTGTAGGCATAGGTGGTCGTATTGCCGTTTCGGTCAGCCCTGCTCGTCTGATACCCCTGGGCATTGAACCGGTAGACCGTCCCGTCTTTGAGCCGACGGGTGAAGGTGCCGTCGGCCTCCTTGGTCAGGGTCGAGGTGTCCCCGGGCGGGGGCAGAAACGTGCCGGCCATCTCGCGGATGCCGCCGGCCGTATAAATCGCGTTGATTTCGGTCCCCGCGAGCGCCCGGCCATAGAGCCAGACTTCGTCCATGAGGCCCTTGTAATACGCATCATCTACCACCCCGCCTCCATACCGGCGGCCAAGATAGAGCGCATCGACGTTCACCAGCGTCCCACTCACGATCTCGGCACCCAACGGCGTCGTGTGTGGGACCTCGACCCCGTTGACATAGATGTGCGATTGTCCGGTCGCCGTATCGACCGTGGCCGCAATGTGCGAGAGGGTACCGAAGGCCACGGCGCCTGGTGCCGTGTAGAAGATGGAGCTGGCGACCGTCGTCCTGACGGTGAACGCCACCGCGCCCGCGATATTCACCGCAAGCCCAAGCCCCTGACCCGCCGCCGGATCATACCGATAGAAGAGATACCCGAGATTGCTCGCGCCCTCGGGCGGCTCCGGCTTGGCCCACAGACTGATCGTGGCCGCCGTGGTCAGACTATCCAGCGAGGTGGAATCAGGGATATCGATCGCATCATCCACCCCGTCGAAGGCAAAGGCCTGGCCGATTTGGCCGCTGGCGTACCCCAGCCCGCCCACAAGGGTCCCGTGGTTCCCGTTAATGGGGTCCGTGGCCGTCCCCTCGCCTTGCCACCAACTGACGAGATTGGCCGCTGAGGCCGACACGAACGGCACCGTGTGCCCTGTGCCTTGGGCCAGAATGGCCATGTCGCCGAGCGGAGTCACGAGGAGGCGGTCCACCCCGCGCAGATTCCACCCGGCCCCGAACGGACTCGCCTGTTCATTGCGCACAATCGTGTGGCCGGTCGCCACGGCCCCGACGGAGGACTGGGAAGAGAAAGGGGGACAGGCTGGTTTTCTTGGATTGTCTCCGCCCTCCACCTACCTTTTCCTTCCTCACCATGGAGAGAAAAGTAGCCTGTCCCCTTTTTCTTGTCCCTGACGCATCGCCTTGGAGAGATTGCCCTCCGGCGTTTCCACCAGCAGATGAAAATGGTTATCCATCACGCAGTAGGCGTGCAGCAGGAGATGAAAGCGGTCGACGACATGTCCCAGCACGCCGAGAAAGCGCTGGCGGTCCGCGGCATCGAGGAAGATGTTCTGCCGAGCGTTGCCCCGTGCGGTGACATGATACAGGGCGCCCGGATATTCGAGGCGCAGGGGTCGAGCCATGCGCGACAGTCTAGCGCAGCCATGATGCACAACACAAGATCTGACCCCTACCTTTCGCCACGGAACCGGCCCACGCGCGGGCATAGGAAAGCCTGGACCAGACGGTGATCGCGGCTCCTCGCCCAATTGTGCGCGATGGTTTTGCGAGGAGGAAGCATCCGCATGGACTATTCGGCTCTTGACAGCAAAGACAGTTGCTGTCCCCTGTTTCTTGTTCAAGAAACGACTCCTTTTCTCCTTCTTCTTTCGGGATTATTCATTTCTCGATTGTTCCTGATGTGATGTTTTCTAGTAGCTTTAGGTTGTTCGCGATTTTTAGCTTTATCCAATAAAAACGCATGCGTGAGAGGACGTCCCCATTTTCTGAGAGCAACAGCTTCGCGCGTCTTATCTGATCTTCTCTTAGAACTCCCGCTTCGTCAGCGTCTTGCATTGAGCTGATGAGCAAAACAGCCAACGCGCTTTTAGCTTCCAAATCCAGGTTTTCCGATATGAACACCTCGATCATCTGGTCAATTTTTGAGAGATCCGCGAGCTCAAATTCCCAATCTTGTTCATCACCACTTGCTGGCAGCCTCAAGAGCAGATTGATTTTCTTCTCAGACTCTTTCGTTGGCCCGTAAAACTCATTTGGCATGATCACTTACTAGCCCCTATGCCAATTATTCAGCACGATGTGAATCGAAACACTATGGTACCGGATAAGCGGTCTTGACACCATTGCCACTTGGAACAATCCGAACCCCCGATGCAGGCGAAAATGTGCCATCCGGATTAATTATGCGTGCAGGAAATCCCTTTGGAATTGAAACGGTAATGGGCCCATTATTGAGATTGCCGAGGTTTTGCTGTATCAATCGGGCTGCTGCTTGATCATCTAAAAACTGCCCCTGTGGCTTGCCAGATCCAGCGGCGCGCTTCATTAAGAAATTAGTATTATTTTGCCCGTGTGTAGTAAACGTGTGCCCAAATTTTGCCTTACTGAGGCGTGAAGCCTTCCTCGCCGCCTTCATGAGACCTGTAGCCTTATTGAGCCCGCCTGTCAAGCACGACCGCGCCGCGCTGCCCCAATCGATCTCCGGCTTGCGCCCGCTCAAGCTGCTCAGCACTAGGTCCTGCGCAATACTCTGCGTGGCCCCACGCAGACAGAGCAGCGCCAACGCCGGGAGAATCTCCCCGCTGGGATCGGTGTAGGTCACGGGATTGTTGAAGACATAGGCATAGAGATTCGCATCCCCTGCCCCGAACTCCAGCGGATCTTCCGCCAGGAACCGCCCATGGCTGGAACTGTAGTAGCGCGCACGGTAATAATAGAGATCCGGCGCATCGTACTCTCTCCCCGTGAACTGCACCGGATTGGTCGAGGATCCGTTCACCGTCGTGGCCCCGAACGGACCGTAGGTATAACTGGTCGTGACCGTGCCGGTGTCGTCCGTCAGGGCCAAGGTGGAGCCCAGATGGTTGGTCAGGTAGAACTCGTTACTGGTAGAGGTCTGCCGGACAATCGGCTCATCGATATTGAGCGTGCCAAGATACCGGGCATTCGAGGCCCCGGATTCGGTGAGCAGATCCGCCCCATCATACTGATAGGTGGTGGTCACTCCGTTGATCGTCTTGCGAATGCGGCGATCGAGGGCGTCGTAGGCAAACGTCGCGGTCAGGGTGGGCCCGGCAATCCCCGTCAACCGATCCCGGCCATCCCAGGTATAGGTCGTGGCCCCGGCGGTGTCACTGATGCTCGCCAGATTCCCGGTGCCTTCATACCCCAGAGTCTCGGATGTCGCCCCATTGAATGCGGTCTGGGCATTCACGGCGTCATAGGCTGCTGTCACCGCTGACGGCAGCGCCGTGGCGGATTGCACCAGATGGGCCACCTGGATGATCTGATCGGCCGCATCATAGGTCTGGGTCAGTTGCTCCAGGACGGTCGTGCCCTTCGCATGGGTGAGGCCCACCAGACGGGACGCCGGATCGTACGCATACGTCGTCGTCACGCCGTTCGACCGCTGCAGCTGGGTGCGCCGACCCAGGGCATCGTGGCTTAACACGGCCGACAGCGGCCCTTGGGTCAGGTGGGTGAGCTGCGAATTGGCATCGTAGGTGTACGCGACCGGGTCCTGCCCGTTCGCCCGCATCGAGAGCCGACGGCTCAGGACATCGTAGGTGTAGGTCACCACCCCCTGCGGTGTGATTTCCTGGGTGACGCGATCGAGCACGTCAGAAAGTATTGGGGTCAGATCTTGCTCTGTGCATCCTCGCGCTCTTGCGCACTCACGATGCGACTCACCGTGGAATAGTGCAGGGAGACGGCGCGCCCGATCTCGGACAAACTGTACCCGTGCTCCAGATGGGCGCGGCGAAGGGTCTCATTCCGTCGCGCTCGGTCGGTCCGCGTCCTGGCGCCAACGAGGTGGCGCAGTGTCGGCCGGGCGGCAAACCGCTGGCGTCGGGGGATCTCGGTCAACAGCCGCTTGTCCTGGAGTCCAGGCGCCAATCGTTCAACAAACTGCTCACTCCCCAGCAACACTTGCCCCCTGACCGCCTCCCACGGTGAACCCTGGTCTCTCCCCTCAGCCACAAACGCCTGGTACTTCCGTTGCGCGGCGGCGCGCTGCTGACCAAACTGAGCCAACAGCCAGTCGATGGTCAGATAGGGAGGCGTGGGCACCAGCCCCGCGGTCGCACGATAGCTGGACCACGGATAGGTGTCCGGCTTGCGGGCGATCTTCGCGCGCACGGGATTCAGGACGACATACCGACAGAGTTCGAGCAGATAGCGCTCGCGGTCCACGAGAATCGCCGTGAACCGACCCTGGAGCACGTGGCCTACACGCTCATGCCGGCGGTTGAAGGCTTGGGTATACACCCCATTCAACTGACGCATCGCCTTGGAGAGATTGCCCTCCGGCGTTTCCACCAGCAGATGAAAATGGTTATCCATCACGCAGTAGGCGTGCAGCAGGAGATGAAAGCGGTCGACGACATGTCCCAGCACGCCGAGAAAGCGCTGGCGGTCCGCGGCATCGAGGAAGATGTTCTGCCG
>JAOUPN010000233.1 GCA_029879905.1 Nitrospira sp.
GTCGCGCTGTTCGTCATCACCACCGAAACCACGGCACCATGTTCCTTCAACGTCCGCAGCAAACTCACGGCTTTATACGCGGCAATGCTCCCCGTCACACCTAAGATCAGGCGCTTACCACGCAGCAGTCCTTTCGGTTGAACGACGCTCACGCGTTCATGACTCCTCGACAGAACCTGATTCGGGCTTTGCCGTATCGTCCACATAGACGCTCAGCTCTTTTTTGATCTCCTTGGCATCCTCTCCCGTCATCATGGCAATCCGCTCGGTCTCGCCTTCCTTTCCTCGTTTCGCTTCCTTCATAGCCTCGCGCGCTTCTTTGCCGGTCAAGAATGTCACCTGGCCGCGCAAGACCTCATCAAGACCGATAGTCGTTTCCTTGGTAAATCGTGACGCACCGGATGATTTCGCCCCTTGAGTCAGGTGCTTGGCTCGCTGGGAGGCGACGATCACCAGGCGATGGCGGGAATCAAATTGGTCTTTCGTATACTGCGGCAACAAACTCAACATATCGATCATAATGGCGCACTCCTACACTAGAAAGGTTATGGGGTCTCTCTGTCATGTTCAACGTCTTGAGCAATAGGAAAATGCCGTCGGAACCAGCTCATGTCCAGCCGTTCCGTCTTGAGTCGTTCCGCCACAAAAATACTTTGTAATTCACGGAGCGACTGTCCAAGGTCGTCATTACGGACAATATACTGGTACTCATACTGATACTCCCGAAAGCTCCGTACTTCCTCCTTCACCTGTTCCAACCGCCGCTGGATCTCTTCAGGGGAATCCGAGCCTCGCCCGTGAAGCCGAATACGGAGCGACTCCAACGAGGGAGGGAGGATAAAGATACAGACGGCATCATCGAACTGTTGCTTAATTTGGAGCGCCCCTTGAACGTCAATCTCCAGTAAGACGTCGACTCCCTGCTCCATCTTATCCATCAGAGCCTGACGCGGGGTACCATACCAATGCCCATAGACTTGGGCATACTCTAAAAACTCGCGGCGCTCGATCATCTCTTGGAATGCAGGCTCTTCGATAAAAAAGTACTCCCGTCCGCCTTCTTCCCCCGCACGTGGTTTTCTCGTCGTATACGAGACGGAATGCCATATCCCTGGGAGGGAGGCCATCAGTCGCTTGCACAACGTTGTTTTTCCCGCGCCGGAAGGCGCTGAAACAATAAACAGTGCACCGCGCCGGTGATACACATGCTGATCCTTGGCGCTATCAGGCGATTGCAACTCGGTCGACATTGAGGTCATTATTCCACGTTCTGCACTTGTTCTCGGAGTCGTTCCAGTTCAGCTTTCATCTGTACGACTGCCGCTGTGATAACCGTATCGCCGGCTTTTGACCCGATGGTGTTCACCTCTCTCCCCATTTCCTGGAGAAGAAAATCTAACGTCTTTCCCACCGGTTGTTCGCTTTGAACCGTTTCGTGGAACTGTACCATATGTGCGTCCAATCTGACCAATTCTTCTGTAATATCGCCTCGATCCGCATAAATGGCCAATTCTTGATATAACCGCTGAGGATCCGGCACCTCCCCATCCACCAGCTTTCGGACCCGTTCTTTCATACGTTCGAACGACTCCTGTGCAACGGCCGGGGCCCGCTCTCCTACTTGCTGTGTGAATTCTCCGATCTTCTCCAGGCGGCTTAGCAAATCCTGGGACAGGAGTACCCCCTCTTTCTTTCGCATCTTCGCAAGGTCTTGCACCGCCTGCAGGCCGAGTTTCATCACAAGTTTCGCGAGTTTGGGATCATCCTGCGGCTGATCCGAGAGCACAAGAATGTCGCGAAACCCCGCCATGAGTCCGATGTCGATAGCGCCTCCGAGCTTTAATGTGCGTTTGAGGGTGCGAAGTTTTTCATGGTACTGCTTTGCCAAACCAGCGTCAAGTTGCAACGAGCGCGGGCCTCCTCGACCGCCCTGTACCAACACGGATAGCTCGACCCTCCCTCGGGCACAATATTCTTGAACCGTTTTTTTCAGCCTATCTTCAATGGGGTTCAATGATTTTGGGAGTCGAACGGAGGTTTCCAAAAACCGGTGATTGACGGACCGGACCTCTACCGTGACCGTACCGTCGGACCATGTCCCTTGCCGCCGACCAAACCCTGTCATGCTACGAATCATCGTGGCCGTTTTCCTTTCCATCTACAGAGATCATATAAGACACACCCCCCACACTTCGGCGTACGTGCAAGACAAACATATCGCCCATGAAGCAACAGGCGTTGTGAGACATCGGTCCATTGTCGTACGGGAAAGGTACCTTGCAGATCATGCTCAATTCGTTCCGGATCGTCTGAACGGGTCAGGTCCAACCGATTGGCCACCCGCTTCACATGCGTATCAACGACGATGGCCGGCCGGCCGAATGCAGACCCAAGAATGACGTTGGCGGTCTTCCGCCCGACTCCGGGAAGGGAGGTCAATTCCTCCATCTCCGTCGGCACCGTACCCTGAAAGCGTTCGGCAAGCGCCTTTCCACATCCGATTAAATGCTTGGCCTTGTTCCTATAAAATCCGGTCGGTTTAATGAGGGCCTCAAGTTCTTCCTGATCGGCCAGTGCCATCTCCGACGGGGACCGATACCGCGCAAACAGAGCCGGTGTCACTTCATTCACGCGGCGATCCGTACATTGTGCTGACAAAATCGTCGCGGCAAGGAGTTCCCATGGTGAACGATGCGTTAACTCTACCGGTGCGGCCTCCATGGTTTGAAACAGAATTGCAGCAATATTCGAAGCACGGACCGAAATACGTGATGCGTGTGGTCGTCGAGATGTCATATCAGCAATGATAATGGTGTGATGGTCACGGATGAGAGGCAAGAACGGTTGTCTCGTCCGGGTCACCTGTCACAAGAGACGGCCGGTGGCCTACCATCAACGACGGAAGCTGCGATTCGATCTCGGCAAGAAGCGGAGGCAACGTATGCGGATGAATCGCAGAAATTCCGATCGCCCGATAACGACGGCAGATGGGGTCGACATGCTCAGCCGGCAATTGATCGCACTTATTCAACACCAGCATTCGCGGAATCGAGTCAAGGTCGAGATCGCGCAAAATATCGACGACGGCGGTAATCTGCACATCGATATCTGCGGCACCGGCATCGACGATGTGGAGTAAAAGATCCGCTTCCCGCAACTCTTCCAACGTGGTTCGAAAGGCTCGAACGAGTTCCTGAGGTAGGTCGCGAATAAACCCCACGGTATCCGTCACGATAATTTCACGGTTTTGAGGAAAGCGCAGCCGTCTACTGGTCGTATCCAACGTCTCAAACACTCGATTTTCTGCAGAGACACGACTGTCCGTCAAGACGTTCAACAGGGTGGACTTTCCGGCATTCGTATATCCGACGAGAGAGACGATCGGCAGACCATGACGCGTCCGTCGTGCACGACGCTGATCCTGCTGTTTGGCGAAATGCTTCAATTCATGCTCAAGCCTCGCGATCCGATCGCGAATACGCCGTCGGTCTGTTTCTAGCTTTGTTTCACCGGGACCTCGTGTCCCGATCCCGCCGCCGAGCCGTGAAAGTTGTGTGCCTTTCCCTGAAAGTCGAGGCAACACATAGCGCAACTGGGCCAGCTCGACCTGGACCTTTCCCTCTCGACTGTGGGCTCTCCCGGCAAAGATATCCAAAATAAGCTGTGTGCGATCGATCACTTTAATATCGGTCATCTCTGCGATCGCGTGGGATTGAGCCGGTGAGAGAGTCTGATCAACGATGACCATGTCGGCTCCTTGACGGAGCGTGTGGATCAACACTTCTTTCAATTTCCCGCTTCCCAAGAGATATCGTTGACGGCCGTCCGTCGTCCGTTGCACAAGACGATCAATCACGGTGACTCCGGCTGATCGTGCGAGTTCGGCCAGCTCATCCAAGCGTTCTTCCTGCTCCGAGCGTGATTGCGGCGAAGCACTGACGATCACCGCCGATTCATTGCCGCCCTTGACGACCTGGTGGGCAAGCGCTGCCTGCATGTCTGCTTCTAATTCCGCAATGAACCGGTCGAACTGCAAGGAGCATTGGTGAAAGGGAACGGCTTTCAGGATGCGGCAGATCCCGCCGATGCTATCCGGTGGAAGAAGATGTGCCAGATACAGCATGCCGGGATTCCCTTCAGCCGTCACCGAAAGAGTACCGAGCAAATCCAAGCGAAGAAAGGCAAGATCGGTCAATGACTCCTGACTCAAGGGCTGATCGTTCAACTGTGTTCTGAGCAATCGCAACCCTCGCAACGAACGTGGACCGACACGAAACATAGCGGCCGTCTCAGGAGACAACACAAGATTCGTCCCCACGATGATTTCCTGTACCAACCCGCGGCGCGTCACCAACACCGCAATGGGGCGTCGGATATCCAGAGTCAGTTGACACATGGCCTTCGCCAATTCCGGCGTCAGAATTTTATTGGAGGACACACGACGCCGAAACAGTCGCTGAATTGCCGCGACCTGACTCGCCCGAAGACCTGAGATATACCCTGTTACGTCAGAAATGGAGAATCCCCTCGCGCCGGACTTCCTTCACCGCCGGAGCCGATCCGAAGCGCCGGCTGTATGTCAAAATCGCCGTTCCATCTTTCCTGAGCACTACCGAGAAGGATCTGTCGGCCTGCCGACGCTATCATTGCCGCGTTGTCCGTACAATAGGCCATCGAAGGGAGAGCCAAACTCACACCTTCCTGTTCCGCTCGCTCCTTCAGTAAGACTCGCAATCGAGAGTTCGCGGAAACCCCGCCGACGACAGCAAGGGCGGAAAGCCGCTCTTGAGCAAGGGCGGCGAATGCTTTCACGACCAGCACTTGGACGATGGACTCTTGATACCCCGCCGCAAGATCAGCCTTCAGCTCCTCCCGCAAGCCTTCATCCATCTCCTGCAACTTATAGAGCAGTGACGTTTTGAGACCGCTGAAGCTGAACTCAAGGCTCGTCTTTCTCCGATGAAAGCGAGGGAACGGAATGGCTTCATGATTGCCGTCCCTGGCAAGCCGATCAATCGAGGGACCACCAGGGAAATCCAAGCCAAGCATCTGCGCACCCTTGTCGAATGCCTCTCCTGCCGCATCATCCCTGGTTTGGCCGAGTAAGATGCACTGTCCGTGCTTCTCTCGCTTAAAGAGATGAGTATGGCCGCCGGAAACCACCAACACGATGCAGGGAAGAGGGAATGCAGGATCATCAAGCCACGCCGATGCAATATGCCCTTCCAGATGATTGACACCGATGCAGGGAATTCCGAGGCCGTAACTGAAGGCCTTGGAAAAGTTCACTCCGACCAACAGCGGACCGGCCAACCCGGGTCCTCGAGTAACCGCAACTCCTCCTAATTCAGACTTCTTGATACCGGCTTGCGTGATCGCTTCCTCGACGACACCATGAATCATGCCGATATGCGCTCTTGCTGCAAGCTCGGGCACGACTCCGCCGAACTTCGCATGCACGTCATGTTGAGATGCAATCACGTTCGACAGCACACGTCCTTCCCGATCAAGTACTGCAGCAGCGGTCTCATCACACGATGATTCGACTCCCAGGATTGGGCGTCGCTTCCATGCTATTGGAGCATCACACATCATCGAATCTCTCCGCACCATACCGTCTCATCGAGAGTAGTTCTATCATCAGCTAAGACGACACGACCCCTGCGGCGTTCGCCGCAGGGGTCGTGTACCTCTGCATCACA
>JAOUPN010000234.1 GCA_029879905.1 Nitrospira sp.
TGCCGTGGTCAAAGGCGTGGTTTCAGCCGGAGCAGTCGTGAACGGCGGGAAAATGAATGCGACCATCACAGCCAGGGAAAGCATTCAGATCTCGAAAGCCGGGATCCTTATCGGCGATATACGCACCCCATTGATTGGGATTGAGGACGGAGCCCATTTCCATGGCATGTGTGATATGGGAGCCCATAAATGGGTTGAGGAACAGCCGTCTTTGAACAAACCTCTCAATCAGGCAGTCGGAGATCGGGGGAGAATTCGCGCTTCCGGTTACTAGCCTCATTGTTATCCTGTCGGCACCATGCGTTCCATTTCACGTCCCACTGTTCTCCTCGGTATGAGCGGCGGAGTTGATAGCTCCGTCGCCGCCGCATTGTTGGTCCGGCAGGGCTACGAGGTTCATGGGGTCACGCTTCAGGTCTGGGAACATGAAGATACCGAAAATGTCCCATCAAAAAAGTGGCAGGAGCGGGGCTGCTGTAAAATCGGTATTGCCAAGTACGTCGCCCAGAAACTCGATATTTCCCATGAGGTGATCGAGACCCGCGACACCTTTCGAAAAGAAGTGATTTCTGAGTTTCTGAAAGGTTATACGGGCGGAACGACACCAAATCCCTGTGTGCGTTGTAATGAAAAAGTAAAGATCCGCGGCCTCATAGAACTGGCAGTTTCTCGAGGTTTCACCTATGTCGCCACGGGACATTACATCCGTCTGCAGAACCATCAAGCCCAGATCACCGTGCATCGCGCCAGCGACGTGAAAAAAGATCAGAGCTACTTTCTGTATCGGATGCAGCCGTCATGGCTTCCAATGCTTATCTTTCCCGTAGGAGGGATGCAGAAGAAGCAGGTTTGGGATGAAGCCGACGCACTGGGTCTGCCGGCGGACGAACTCAAGGAAAGTCAGGAAATTTGCTTTGTAAGTCACGGGGACTATCGAACATTCATCGAACGTGAGGCTCCGGAAGCCAGAAGGCCCGGCACGTTCCTTGACGTTACGGGACAACCTCTTGGCCAGCATGACGGGATCGCCTTTTACACTCCTGGGCAACGCCGAGGGCTCGGTGTTGCTACAGGAAGACGACTCTATGTCCAACAGGTTCGACCCGCCACAAATACCGTTATTCTTGGTCCGGAAGAATCCCTCTATGCTTCCTCCTGCCATGTGAGTGATCTTAACCTGTTCGAGCCTCGACTCATGGACCATCCCGCTACCGTAGATGTAAAGATCCGTTATGCGACGGCGTCAGTGCCGGCTATGATCTGTCCGGTCGATGCATCCACCATCCGAATAGACTTCCGAGAGCCTCAAAAGGCTCTTTCTCCCGGACAGTCGGCTGTCTTCTATCGGGGAGATCAAGTGTTAGGAGGAGGGATTATTCAAATCGCAAATCCTCAGTCTCCAACAGGAGGAAATCAGCTATGTACTTAAAGATTACCTTGACTCCACGTTATAGCATCGTATAGCTTGCCCACAGGGGTACCTTCATCAGGATCCTCTTCTGTTATCGTCCTTTCACGCCATAGAGGTTAGATATGTTCGGTTCATTCGGCTGGATGGAATTACTGCTGATCTTATTCATCGTCTTGATTATTTTCGGTGCAGGGAAATTGCCGCAATTGGGTGAAGGACTTGGCAAAGCCATCAAAGGATTTAAGAAAACAGTTCATGAAGCCGATGCTATTGATGTAACACCAGAAGAGCAGCAGCAATCGGCTCAGACGGCTTCAACTGCTCAGAACCCTGCGCAACCCTCGCAGGCACCGCCATCGGCCGCTCAGGCTTCGACACCCGAGCAACAGAAGCAGGCCTAGGCTTTGATGCGAGGTTACTCAGAGATCGGGCGGTGAGGTAACTGACGGGTTCCATTGTTCATCATCAAACGGTTGCTGTGATGTATGTTCGGCTTGGGCGCAGGTGAAATTCTTATCATTCTCATCATTGCGTTCCTTCTCTTCGGGCCGAAACAGCTTCCCGAAGTGGGAAGACAGGTCGGAAAGGCCGTAAAGGGTTTCAAGGATGTCACCGACGATCTCCGGAAATCCGTCGAGCCAGAATTGAACGTCATCCAGCAAGAAATGAAAATGGCCGAGCAGGACTTTCAAGCTTCAATAAAAGAAACCGAAGAAGAACTTAATTCAATCGTCACCCAAGAAGAGGACTCATCCGCCACGCAGCCTCGCCAGGCCTCTTAACGCTGTCCGACAGCATGTGCGACACCTGACGACCTGTCCTCGGAAATGAGCAGCCCATGACTATCGCTTTCTTGTCCCGACTCAAGAACATTGCGGGACGATCACCAATCACATTGTCCCGATCGCGTCAGATGTGGGGGAACCATCTGACAGCCCTCGCTATTCTCGCGATGGCAGCGGCCAGTCTGCTTACCGATTACTCCACGGCACATGCCAAATTTGAAGTGACAAAGGGCGAACGAATTACCAACATCATCGTGATCGGACGCGGTATCCCGGATAAGGAACAATTCGAACTCTTTGATCCGAAGATCGGCAGGAACTTCGACGTCAAGAATCTCTGGATGCGAGCAGACCTTCGGGTACGGCCGGAATACAGAAACAATCTCTGTTTCGGCGGAGGAATTAGTGGGGCCGGCAGTTGTAACACCTTTGGTCTGGCGGCGAATCACCTCCCCGGCAAAGCCAACGATTCCTACGTCCAACAGATGATCCGCCTCGGTATCGGCTATGACCTCTCTCCCGATGTAAATTTCTACCTAGAACTCATCGACTCACGAACCTGGGGGGGCAACCAAGATCCTATTGCACATACCTGTGGCCCGGCACTGGCTTCAGGAAAGTCATCCTGTTCTCTTGGAGTTCGGGCCGGGTACATGCTCATCAGGAATTTTGCCGGGATTCAAGGACTCGGGGTCAAGGCCGGGCGCCAGTATCTCGTGTTTGGCGACCAAAGTTTATTGGGGCACTTTGACTGGGCCAATACAGGGTTCTCCTTCGACGGGCTTATGACAAACTACAGTACCAGCTTTATGGATACCTCAATCGGCTGGTTCAGACTTGCTGAAACCGATCTGCCACAAGGCGCACCGCTCGGCAGTGGAGGACCGAATGTCTATGCCGGAACCGGGCAGTCGAAGAATGCGCACGGCGATGTCGACATGCTCGTATTTTACAATCAAATTAAAGCCGTTCCCTGGACCCTGATTGAACCATTCTATATCTATTACAAGAACAATCTCGATTCCAATATGAGCCGTGGCCAAGGGATCGGGACAGCAAAACACGGGAACCAGACTCGTCATATCATCGGAAATCGTATTGCTGTGAAAAAAGGCGGATTCGATTTTTCCAACGAATTTGTCTATCAATTCGGACAGATGGGTGAGACCGGTGGATTTAGCGAACCTTGTGGAGCCACAGGGAATCAATACAAGTGCCTACACATCAATGCCTGGGCCACCAGAAATTGGATCGGTTACACCTTCTTCAGCATGCCATGGAAACCACGCTTCGCGCTCAACCTTGACTATGCATCAGGAGATAGTCGTGCCAATTGTACCTTGAACCCGGCCTATGGTACCTGCTCCAGCGCCAATACCTTTGAAAATTTATTCCCGACCAACCACATCCATATGGGGTACATGGATACCATGGGGTGGAAGAATACCTTTACCTGGTCTGCAAATTTCCAAGCCAGGCCGACGAGAGACGATCACATCGAAGTCTGGTATACGAATCTTAATCTCGCTAATTCCAAAGACAACTGGTATCGGGCCAGTCAAGGAGTCTACGCCTATTCCAAGGTCGGGAACACGACGAACCATGTCGGGGATGAAATCGACTTCACCTGGACGCATTTCTTTATGGACGGAAAATTGGCCTTCCAAACCAACTTCTCGTATATGTTCACCGGACCCTATATTCGCGAAAATCTCGGAACCACGAAAGACCAGACGTGGGCCTACGCACAGTTCTGGTTGAACTTCTAACAGGAATCAACAGAGCAATTCATCGCCCCCCCTCTCCGTCTGATCCTCTGAACCCCATTGGAGTTCTCTCAATCTTTCGAGGGCTACAGACGGTTAATCCAAGTTTCCAGCCCGCGCGAATTGGTCTTGAAGTTCTCTATATGTCATCGTTACCGGATATTGTGGGAACTCTTTCGGGAGATGATCCGGAGGACGAAAGAAGAATCCGGCATCGGCTTCGCCGAGCATGGCGGTATCGTTATAGGCATCTCCTGCAGCCAACGTGTAGAAATTGAGAGATTTCAACGCCGCGACCGAATGCTTTTTCTGATTATCCATCCTCATCCGATAATTCACGATGCGACCGGTTCCATCGATCTCCAATTGGTTGCAGAAGAGCGTCGGAAACCCCAATTGCCTCATGAGGGGGAGGGCAAACTGATAGAAGGTATCGGACAAAATGAGCACCTGACATCGCTCCCGAAGCCAAGAAATAAACTCTGATGCCCCGTCCAAGGGGCCCATCTTTCCAATGACCTCCTGAATATCGCGAATGGTCAGATGATGCTGATCCAAAATGGCCAGACGCTGTTTCATAAGCGTATCGTAATTCGGCATCTCGCGAGTCGTAACCTTGAGCTCTTCAATGCCGGTTTTCTTGGCGACATTGATCCAGATTTCAGGAACCAACACTCCCTCTAAATCCAAGCACACAATCACCGGTTTTTGCATCACCAGACTCCTCCAGCTACCCAAAGACAATAGGACATTCGAAAGGTACCCAACGGGTTTAACGGTTTCGTTCTGATGGGTCATCAAGTCGCGGAGCTGTTTTGCTCAGATACCGCCAGATCTTATCGAGCGCAGAATCGAGTAGATCCGAGCCCCTCCAGGTCTTTTCGTTCTCTCGGCAATTCCGTTCCACCCAATCCAACACGATCGGGAGCGGAATCAGTCGGGGAGGCGAACTCGTTAATTCCCCCCAGAGTAAACCTAGTACAGGACTGACCCGAACCGGGGCAGGAATAGGGGAGATCTCATTCTGTACCATGTCCTGACAGCGTTCCATTGGCGAAGTGACAAGTAGCTCTCTGCAGGCGGCAGGCCGCTCATCGTAAATGGAACACATCTCCTCTTCGAGGAAGGGGCAAGCCAATCTCAAAGCATAAAAATCTCGATTAATCGGATCAAGCGTCTCATCGTCCGGGGGCACAGAAGATTCACCTAAATCCATGAGTCGCTGCCAGAGTCCCTGTGAGACGAGGGCGGATTTCGTTTGGGAAAATCTACTCGCCAGTCGTTCCAGTTTCTCGGCAGGCCAGGAGCGTATGAAATCCACCAACGCATAGGCTTCCGGTGGTGACAGCGGAACCAGCATATGGCAACAAGCCGCACAACCTTTTGTGCAGGAACGACTCTCTCCTTCTGCAGCGAGTCGCGCCTCCTCCAGAGCCTGTGCCTCTTCTCCCAGTCGACGCAACAACGGAACAATAGCAGTGACCGGAACGAAAGTGGTCGGAACGTCCACTGCCGTTGTTACACGTCCCGCAGGCGTATTGATCGCAATTTCAAATCGATCTCCAGGAGCACTTGCCACGGAATACCTCATTCGGAAACATAGAAGATCTCCATAATAGAGAACGATTCGACAACCGGTCAACTGGGAGTTCCGATCCTCCAATATCCCCAGACGGGTTGCTCCACCGTCTCAGAAATCCGATAATGGCCTATGGAATCCCCGATC
>JAOUPN010000235.1 GCA_029879905.1 Nitrospira sp.
AGCACAGCCTCGACAGATCCCATACCCTGCCGATCCGTCCACAACGGCGGTTATGCTCGGACACCTTCCACTATGCTGAGCGCACATTTGGTCGGCACCACTCTGGTGAGTTTGAGACCCGCCGCCGCAAACAAGGCAGCGAACTCCGCTTTCGTGCGCTCACGGCCCCCGATGATCAGCATTTGGATGTCCAACAACTTGCCCCAACTCGGATCGTTCCCGGGAGACACGACGGCGTCAACGACCAGCACTTTCCCTTTCTCATTCATCGCGGCCCGGCAATTGGACAGAATCTTCACGCATTCTTCATCATTCCAGTCATGCAAAATGTATTTCATGATATAGGCATCTCCTCCGGTCGGCACCGCCTCGAAGAAGTTGCCGGATTCAAGCCTGCACCGTCGGGCAATACCCTTCGCCGTCACATGCTGATCTTTCTCAGCACGGGCGATGACCCCAGGCTGATCGAACAACACGCCCTGAAGCCGAGGATTCGCCTTAAGGATAGCGGCCAGTAAGCTGCCATGTCCTCCGGCCACGTCGACCAATGTCGCATTCTTGGGAAACGTATAGGCGGCGGCGATCGCAGGATTTTCCACCTTGGAAAGGCTGGACATGGATTCACCGAATACTTTCATATCCTCGGGGTGCTGCTCAAGAAACTGGAAAAACGGTACGCCGTGTGCCTTGCGAAACGGCATCTCTCCGGTCTTCACCCCATGATCCAATGCGTTCCAGCTGTCCCACATCCACGGTTCGTTGACCATCACCGTCCAAGCATGCATCGAGTCGGGAACACCGGTTTTCAAGGTGGCGGCCAGCGGTGTGAGCTTGAATCTCCGACCTTTCGTTTCTGCGAAGATGCCGACGCTGGCAAGCGCACGGAGCAGGCGGTATAGCGCTGCCGGTTGCACATCGGCGGCGGCAGCCAAATCTTCGACGGTCCGTGAACCACCCTTCAGCAGATCCGCCAATTTCAGTTTTGCCGCGACATAGACAAGTCGCGAGACCCAGTACCCGATGGCAAGATTCCTCATGATCTCCGGCGGTGACAGCTTTTTGGCCATATCAATCTCCTTCCTTGGCGGACATATTAGCAGATGAGACCGGCAATGGGTCGCGAAATAATCCGCCTTGGATCCGGTGAGATGCCGCTCCGCAGACCATGTGGACATTTACCCGCCTTCGCAGAAAGCCACGGCTGCATGGCCTTCGAAGCCGAACGGCTTCCGGCCTTCGTAGCCTGTGGGCTACTTCGGCGGAGTAGGCTCGGCGAGGTGTCGCCGAAGACTCAAAAGGGGCCACGGCTGTTTGGCCTTCGTAGCCGAACTATTTTGGCGAAGTAGGCGCAGGCCGTGGGGCTCCACGGTTTACGCCTACGTTGCCGAGCAGATCGCGCTGTGGCCGCTGAGAAGCGACAAAGGCTGTCAGGCGGATCTCAGGCACATCACCCAAGTTGCTGCTTGCAAGAATATGTTTGGGGGCGAGAGAAAGACCGTCCGAGCAATAGGACGGTTTATCGGAAGAATCCTCGACAGGGATGCGCCTGTTTCCCGCAGTGCCGTCAGGAATCAGGAATCCGGACGGTCAGGCTCCTGCTGTTCGTCCACGGCCAGATAGTCGTCGATCACCTGCTCAAGTTCGTCCAGTTGGCTGCGCGTGACCTCCAAGAACTTGAGGCCGAACGTGCGATCACGAACCCAACGAACTTCTGCATGCTCGATATAAATCGGCGTGTCGGCCCCCGGGATGACCAACTTGATCGTCACCGATTTGCCGGGCTTCATGTTCAGTGGGGATGTCATTCGAGCACCGCCGAGCGACAGATCGAGGGCCTCCCCCTCCGCAGCTTGGGCATTCGCCTTCAACACACCCTTGATGTGTGCCCGCACCCGCCGATGTCGTCGTCGATCCATACCCAGTACCGTACTCCTCCGCCCAAGGAAACGCACGACAAAGCGCATTCCTTCACATACCGGCTCCCTTGCAAGTCCCGGGGGCTTTCGCTATCGTAGTCTGCGATGGTTGCACCTCTTTGGCGCCAGATATTCCTTGCCTGTGCCAGCGGTGCGTTGTTACCGCTGTGCTTCCCGAATTTCGACCTCGGCCTACTGGCATGGGGCGCGCTGATTCCATTACACCTAGCTTTTGATCAATGTTCACGGCGGCGCGCTTTTTGGCTAGGGTGGCTGACCGGCGTCATCTCCTTCACCGGCATCATGGCCTGGGTGGTTACCGCAATGACCACGTACGGCAAAGTCCCTCTCCTCGTCAGCTATGGCATTCTCCTCTTGCTGACCTCCTATCTCGGTCTGTACGTCGGCCTGTATGGCCTGTCTTTCGTGTGGCTGCGCGAATTGATCCCGCGGTACGGGATTTTCTTTGCACCCTGTATCTGGGTCGTTCTTGAACTGCTTCGCACCTACCTCCTGTCCGGACTTCCGTGGTGTCTGCTGGGCTATTCCCAGTACCGGGAGCTCGACCTTATCCAAATCGCCGATCACACCGGAGTCTATGGCGTCTCGTTCCTGATTATCCTGATCAATGTGGCGCTGGCTGAATTGATTCTCTGGCTCATGCCGTTCTTTCGCAAAGTGCACCCGGCTCAGCTTCCCTGGGAGCTGCTCACCACCGCAGCGGCCTGCCTGGTGCTCTCATGGATCTACAGCGCGTCCGTGCTGACGGAGGAGAATCCTTCACCGCCCAAGCCTTCCGTTGTCGTCGGTGTCGTCCAACCGAACATCGATCAAGCGGTCAAATGGGACGCACAGTACCGTAACGAAACCATGCGACGGTTCGACCGACTCACGGCCAGCCTAGCGACCGACACGGATTTGGTCGTCTGGCCGGAAGCCGCCACGCCGTTTGTTTTGGAGCGGGAACAGGATTACCAATTACAGCTGATCGACTGGGCCGCCCGCGCAGAGGCCCCGATCCTTCTCGGCAGTCCGGCATTGCGATTCTACCAAGACAGAACGCCCTATCTCTTGAACAGCGCCTATCTATTGGCTCCTGACGGAACGCTTCTGGGCCGATACGACAAACATCATTTGGTGCCGTTCGGAGAATACATTCCGCTCAAATCGTCGCTGCTGTTTTTCCTCGATAAATTGGTGGAAGGGATCGGTGATTTTGAAGCGGGTCCGGGTGCCACCCTGTTGTCATTCACCCCAAAATCATTGGTAACCGCCGATTCGTCGGACGGGCGGCCCGTAAAATTCGGTGTGGCCATTTGTTACGAAGTGATTTTCCCCGACCTGGTCCGCCGGTTCGCAGCCAACGGAGCTGAATTTCTTGTGACGATCACGAACGACGGATGGTTCGGTCCCTCATCGGCCCCCGCACAACATTTCTCCATGGTGGTCTTTCGGTCGGTGGAAAATCATCTGGCCTTCGCCCGTTCCGCCAATACAGGGATTTCCGGTTTCATCGACCCATTCGGGCGCATCATGGACGCGACGCCGCTGTTTACTGAACATGCACTGCGAGGGTCCATACCACTCGGTCGTGCCCGGACATTTTATAGCTATTACGGAGATGTGTTTGCGTACGGCTGTGCTATAATCGTTGCAATTTTGTGGTTGTACGGGTATTTCCGAACCAAGGAAGCCACGCCCGGCACAACCGCTATTGAACCCGCGTAACGGGAGAAGGGTGAATCGATGCTGTTGGATGATGTGCAAGTCCGATTCCGGGCCGTTCGTGAGCAAATCTCAGAATTACGGGGGCATCTTTGACCTCGCCCGCATGACATCCGACCTCGAAGAGCTGGAAGCCAAGATGGGGCAGCCGAACTTCTGGAGCGACACTCGCACAGCGGCCGCCGTCAGCCGAAAGAAAGCGACGATCGAACGCGAACTTGAGACCTGGCGCGACATCGAAACCAAACTCGGCGACGTCAACGCCCTACTGGAACTGGCGACGGAAAGCGGCGACGCCGGATTAGAGCAGGAACTGACGGACGAACTCAGGCAACTGGAGCCACGTGTCGCAACCCTGCGCGTGGAGATGTTGCTCTCCGGCGAGCTGGATCCCAACAACGCCATTTTGGAGATTCATCCGGGAGCCGGCGGCACCGAATCCCAGGACTGGGCGCAGATGCTGCTGCGCATGTACGTCCGCTGGGCGGAAGCCAAACGGTTCAAAGTAGAGACCTTGGATCTGCTGCCGGGAGACGAAGCCGGGGTCAAGAGCGTGACCCTGTCGGTAACCGGCCCCTACGCTTACGGTTATTTGAAGGCGGAGGCCGGCGTCCATCGCCTGGTGCGCATCTCCCCCTTCGATTCGAACAAACGGCGTCACACTTCGTTTGCTTCGGTGTTCGTCTATCCCGAGTTAAGCGAAGACATTGAGATCGCCGTCGAGGAAAAGGATCTCAGAATCGACACGTTCCGCGCCGGCGGTGCCGGAGGACAAAACGTCAACAAGGTCGAAACAGCCATTCGGATCACGCACCTGCCGACCGGCATCGTCGTCCAATGCCAGAATGAGCGATCTCAGCTACAAAACAGAAACGGCGCGATGAAGATTTTGAAATCTCGCCTCTACGAGCTGGAGCGACAAAAGAAAGAGGCGGAGTTCAATTCGATCGTCGGCGAGAAAAAAGACATCGCCTGGGGCAGCCAAATTCGGTCCTATGTGTTCCAACCCTATCAAATGGTGAAAGACCACCGAACCGCGTATGAAACTGCCGTTGTTTCCTCCGTGATGGACGGCGAGATCGATGGATTCATCGAGGCCTATTTAAAGAAAAAACTGGGGAAAGGAGCCGACCAACTCTCACCGGTCGGCACACCGGATGATGATCTGTAACATGAGGCCATACGGCATCCGGCCCGTAGGGGCTCTCTCATACCGACAGACAACACAAACGAGACGAACCAAATAAACCCAATAAACCAGATTATGGATGAACTGAACGAACAACGGCAGCAGCGGATCAAAAAACTTGACCACCTCCGCCAGGCAGGTGTGGCGCCCTACGGCGCACGCTTCGAGACAAAGGACCGAGCCGGACACCTCATCAAGCTGCACGGCGAAAAACCCAAGGATGTCCTTGAACAAGAAAAGATTCCCTGCACGATTGCAGGACGCGTCGTGGCCCTTCGCCGTTTCGGCAAGGCGGGATTCGCCGTGCTGCAGGACGGATCCGACCGCCTGCAGGTCTATCTCAAGAAGGATCTCCTGACAGAGCAGGCCTATCTGATCACAGAGCAACTTGATCTGGGTGACTGGATCGGTGTCACCGGCGTCCTGTTCCGGACCAAAACGAATGAGTTCACGGTCGAAGTGCATGAGCTGACATTTCTCAGCAAAGCCCTCCGACCGCTCCCGGAAAAATGGCATGGTTTGACCGATGTAGAAACCCGTTACCGTCAGCGATACGTGGACCTCATCGCCAATCCATCCGTCCATCACATCTTCGCAACCAGAAGCCGAATCATCGCCGGTATCCGGACCTATCTGATCGAACGAGGGTTCCTCGAAGTCGAGACGCCGATGATGCATCCGATTCCCGGCGGCGCCGCTGCGAAACCGTTTGTGACACATCATAATGCCCTCGGCGTCGATCTGTACTTGAGAATCGCACCGGAGTTGTATTTGAAACGCCTGATCGTCGGCGGATTTCCCCGGGTGTTCGAGATCAACAGAAACTTCCGGAACGAGGGGATTTCGACGA
>JAOUPN010000045.1 GCA_029879905.1 Nitrospira sp.
AGGATGGATCATGTTATGGAAGAAAGGCGGGTATCATCTGAAGCCTTGGCGCCCGGCCTTCGCAGCCGAGAAGTATGCTTCGGCGGAGTAGGCTCGGCGAGGTGTCTCCGAAGATTCAAGAGGGGCCACGGCTGGTAAGCTGCGAGGCTCCACATCGCGCGAGCGCGAGAAAGGACAGGGCCGATGGGTGGAACGAATCCCTATATTGAGAAAGCCGATTATGAACTGCCAAAAACTGCCTATACTGTGACCTTCGTCCAACCTGATGGGGCTTTGACGACGGTCACGGTAGACCCAGTACAGATCCCCTTTGGTGAGACAGGGCTCCCTGGGAGTCTGCTTGACATTGCGATGGGGAACGGAGTGGATTTAGAACATGTGTGCGGAGGGGTTTGTGCCTGTTCAACCTGTCATGTCATGGTCAAAGAAGGGCTGGCAAGTTGCAACGAAGGTACCGATGACGAATATGATCAGCTTGATGAGGCGCCGATGACCACCCTGCAATCACGATTGAGCTGTCAATGTGTGCCGAACGGCACGCAAAACATTGTGGTGGAGATTCCGGCCGTGAATAAAAATCTTGTTCGTGAAGGACATTGAGCAGGGTAGTTAGTGGTCACAGCTCATTGTCTATGATTGGAGGCTGATCCGGACCTCATCCGCCCAGTGATTGATGGCCGGTAGCCGAATCAGCCGTACATTTCCGTCTTGACTTCTTTTCTGTCGTATCCTGTTTCGACAAGGTACTGTCTGAGCGGGTGGACAAATGCTTTGGTCCCGCACAGCATGGGGTGCATCTTGGGCACGTTCTCGACCAGGGGGCGGATCATACTGATCATCAATTCCACAGCCGATTCTTCCGTGGATGCAACAAGCGGAAGATAGCGAAATGATGGGCGCATGACGGCCAGTGACAGCAGCTCGTGGTGGTAGAGCAATTCGTCTTCCGTCGGAGCTACGGCAATCAAGAGCGCGTCGGGGCCATGACGGGTGGCGTACAGATCTTTCAGCATACATCGAACCGGAACAAGGCCGGTGTATCGAGTGACAAAGAGTATTTCTCGATCGATCGGTCGTGGCGGTGGCACAAAGCGGCCATAGGGCCCGGACAAGAACACCTTGTCCCCGGCCCGGAGTCGGTACAGATAGCCGGATCCGAGTCCCTGCGGCACACGGTCGAAGACCAATGTGATCTCGCCGGAGGGCGACGGTGGGGTTGCCAGAGAATAGGCTCGATTGAGGGGCGGTTTGGGGCCGGTCGGTAGTTTCAATGAAACCCATTGTCCAGGAAGAAACGACAGCTTCTGGGACGTCGGGAGGATGATCAACTGCCGGACATCGGGGGTAAGGTCGGTCACGGATAGTATCGTTGCCGACTGTGTGGGTTCCGCCATACTTCCTCCTTGCCCGTTTTCATATCAGAAGGCTGTCTCGGAAGAAAGGGCCGAGTCGCCGATCCTGTACAACTCTTTTCTCTGCATGCTATAGAGATGCCAGCAATTCGGTGATTTACCAAGGGTTTTCATGACACAAGTTCGCGTCAGATTTGCTCCAAGCCCGACCGGGTTTCTCCATATCGGCGGGGTTCGTACGGCTTTGTTCAATTGGCTGTTCGCTCGTCAACAGAAAGGGACATTCGTCCTTCGGATCGAGGACACGGATCAGAGTCGGTCGACTGACGAGTCGATTCACGCAATTCTCCAAGGGATGAAATGGGTCGGTCTCGATTGGGATGAAGGGCCGTTTCGTCAGACTGAACGGATGGAGCTGTATCGCCATCATGCGCTTACGCTGCTCGATCAGGGACAGGCCTATTGGTGTGTTTGCAAGGCCCAGGAACTGGAGGCGCGACGGAAGGAGGCCGAAGCCAAAGGCCTCTCGCCTCGCTATGACGGTCGTTGCCGTAACCTCGGGATTACGGAGCCGACCGAAGAAGCCGCACTCCGGTTCAAGGCTCCTCAGGATGGGCAGACCGTCGTCGATGATCTGATCAAGGGGAAAATCGTCTTCGATAATGCAGTGGTCGATGATCTGATTATCCTGCGCTCAAACGGCTATCCGACCTATAATTTTTCCGTCGTGGTCGATGATGCCTTGATGCAGATGACTCATGTGATTCGAGGGGACGACCATCTGACCAATACACCGCGCCAGGTGCCAATTTTTCAAGCACTTGGGTTCCCTGTCCCTCGATTCGGGCATTTACCGATGATTCTGGGTTCGGACAAGACGAGGCTTTCGAAACGTCATGGCGCGACCTCCATCATGGCCTACAAAGACATGGGCTATCTGCCGGAGGCCATGGTCAACTATTTGGTGCGGCTTGGCTGGTCTCATGGCGATCAGGAGGTCTTCAGTCGAGATGAACTCATTGAGAAGTTCTCGTGGAACCATGTGCAAAAATCGCCCGCGGTGTTTAATCCCAATAAATTGTTGTGGATGAACGCGGAATACATCAAAGCCAGTCTACCCAGCCAGGTTGCGCAGGCATTAGTGCCGTTATTGGAACAGACCGATCTCAAGGAAGAATTAAAGGATGTCACGCCGGAATGGCTCGCGCAATTGGTCGTCCTCGTCAAGGAGCGAGCAAAAACGTTGGTTGAGATGGTCGAATGGGTCAGGCCCTATTTCGGACCGGTCGCGTCATTTGAGGAGGCTGCCGCCAAGAAATTTCTCACGCCGGATAATGCGCCGATCTTGTCCAAGCTGGTTGAGCGATTCGAAGGTTTTCCGGTATTTGAGAAGGTTGAATGGGAAGCCGCATTCAAGAAGTTAGTCGAGGAAGAGGGGGTCAAGATGGGCCAACTGGCTCAGCCTGTTCGTGTGGCCTTGACGGGACGAACAGCCAGCCCTGGTCTCTTTGAGGTCATGGAGGTGTTGGGGAGGGACCGGACGCTTCTGCGCCTCAGGAGGGGGGTCGCACGCGCAAAAGAAGGTCCGTCTTGACGCACATAGGTACCGTATATTACGTTGAGCACCGGTTGGGGGATCGTCTAGCGGTAGGACGTCAGTCTCTGGATCTGACTACCTAGGTTCGATTCCTAGTCCCCCAGCCAAAATTTCTTTCTTAGGCCAGTCTGCGAGTCGTTTCCGTACCGCGCTGGGGGATCGTCTAGCGGTAGGACGCCGGTCTTTGGAGCCGGCTACCTAGGTTCGATTCCTAGTCCCCCAGCCATTTCTCCTTGCTCAAGTCAGAATCAAAAAGCTGTGTGGCTGATTGAACCACATGGGGGGACTCGTGCCACATTTTATCCGCCTGTGCGATTTTGTCGGTTGATGTTGCTTGAAAGTCCATTTCGTGGGCGGTCAGCGCAGCCTGACCGCAAAGGGGGCTTTATTTCGGTATGGCCCCTCAAAACATGAAGCGTCTGAATGTTTGCTGATTGGTTCACTCAGTTGTCAGATAAGTGTAGATAGCAAGTTAAGTTGTCCGGTGTATGTAGTACGTCATCTGTCCGATTGTTCCCTTCTGAGCAGAAACTCGACTCCGTACCGAAAATATTTCGCGCACAATGGGGCGCGGCGGTACGATCGCCCGTCGAGTCGACCTCCGGGTAGGAGGTGATGGCGCTGCTCCCGTGTCGCCCAACCGTCCATCCGCGTGGTGCCGCGCCAGACACCGAGGCCCATGAAACACCGCCAGCGGCCCATCCGGATACGTATGGACCCGAACTGTCACCTTCACATAATGGAACTGATGCCGATCGGGCGGGATCTGGAGAGTCAGTCCCTGATACCGCACCGTATTGTTATTGGCGACGACGCGGTCGTCCTGGACACAGAGCAGAGCCGCGAGGTTCGAACCGCTCCAGGGCACGAAGGCTGTGCTCAACTCCGCAGCAGGGATCCCAAACCGCTGGTTGTACGCCGGGACGAATCGGGTGCGGAGAAACGTGTTGGCCGTCGCCATCTCTGTAATCCCGGCCAGAGCAACTCTTTGGGCGGCCGATCTTGTAGTGCGCGGAAGACGCGCTCGGACCGGCCCCGGGCTTCCGGCGAATACGCCGGGATCAGCGTGATCCTCAGTTGCTGTAACGCGCGATGCACCTGCGTCAGCCGCGTCTTGTCCACCTTGCCCCTCGCCTTCTTGGTGTACCAATAGTGCATCCCCCGATTAGCATAGAGTGAACTGAATAGTCCGTGAGCCTCAATGACCTCCCGCAGTCCCTGGAAGCTGCTCATTGTCCCTTCTTCCTCGACGAAGAAGGCCGAATAGAGGGCGCTGGTCGCATCATCCCCGGCAAGGGTGTGCGTGGCCGCTTCTTGAGATGAGCCCTGCACCGGGGTGCTCGAGTTACGGCCCCCGCCGTGTGCAGCCGGGTCTTGGTCCAGGTATAGGAGCGCGTTCCGCCATGCTCCGCCTGCCAGTGTTCGTGGAAATGCTTGACGGCCCACCCTGTGTAGTGGGTCTCATACAACGTCACCAGTTGCAGCACCTCATCGGTCGGGACCGCGCGAGCCGAGGCCCGCCCCAGCCGCCGATCCGCCAACCCGGCCGCGTCCTCCGCCTCATAGCGGTCCCCCCATCGCCGAAAGGTCCGTTCCGTGACTCCCAAGATCTCTGCCGTCTCTGCCGTCGTCAGTTCGCGTCGCTGTCGCCGCTCATGCAACTCATCAAAGCGCATCTGTCGCACCTCCTGTAGGACCGTTGCCCGCATCAGGGTCGCCCTCCTTGAGGGCCACCCTAAACCGGACAGATCGTGTGCTACAAAAACCGGTCAGATGATGTGCTATCTACACTCAGTTGTCAGATAAATTGACAACTGGCTTTGAGGGGTAGTCAGGAAGTTTGTTGGATTTTCGCTGGGTGAAATGAATTCCCGTTTGGTTATCTGTAAAAGTTTCTGACAATTCAGCGAGACGCCAAATGTGAAACTCTTTATAAATCATTTTGGTACATTCGGGTCCGTATTTTGCTAAGTCGATTTGAGTAGTAGATGGTTTCGGTAATTCAGGAGGAGCGGTCATGAAAAAAGAATGCTGTTTGATGCTAGCGTTGACAGTATCTGTATTTGGCAGCACTGAGGTTGGAGCCATGACATATCTAGATGGTACTTCCCCTTTGCTCAGTGCTTCTCCACTCGGGACGTTTGATGTTGGTTCGCATTTGCCAAGTTATATTGCTGGTACTGTCGGGACGGCTGCAAATGGGACAAATTTAGATGGGGCGCGGGTTTACTTCTTTGACGCGACAGGAAGTACCGATAATCCAGCGACTGCGAGCCCGTTTAATTTGCTGGTCTGGCAATTTGGTTCAGCCAAAGACAGTGTTCGCCTTTATACCCATCAGGATCATTTGAGTTCAGATGGGTTAGCTGATACTGATTTTGAGGCTCAAGATGTGATGGAGTATAGCGTGTGGGGATGCAATGGCGGGCCTGGTGGGTGTACGACCCAGGGAGAGTGGACACTGTTATCTGATGTGACGAGTTACGATCTCACAGGTGGCGGCTCTGGAAAACCAACGTACACTTTCTTCGGCACAGAGCCAACCACTATCTATCGTGGGGGGAGTGCGGAGTTTGGCCTTCTTAATGCGTATACGCGTGATTATACCTTTGGTACGGCGTACAATTACTTCGGTATTCGGGCCAGTACGATTTCCATGATTGCAAACGATGCAGATCCGGAGCTGGACGCGCTGGTTGCGTTTAATCGAATAGATTTCCCTGATCCTGGAAACTCGGTGCCGGAGCCCGCTACGATCATCTTGCTTGGTTCTGGGCTGGTGGGGTTAGGCTTCTGGAAGCATAAGCGGTCTGCTTAAGCTACTGATTGTTATTACGAGGAATGTGTGTTGGGGTGATTCCACTGTGGAACCGCCCCAATTCTTTTGTTGAGTAGTTGTTCTGCCAATAACCCTGCTTGATTGGTACTTGCCGGCAATTACACGGCTCAGACTATCAAGCTCGGACATCCGAGCTGAGATTGAAGTACCCTATACCCTTCCATCCAGTTCATGAAAAATGCCTTGGTAGGGCTCTCAGATTGATCTCAGTGCCGCGGAGCGGTAATTTCTGGTGCAAGGCATTTTACGCGAGCCCGTTTCCGATCCGGTGCATGTTAGCTGCCTCGCCTGGGTAATGGGATACCAGATAGTGCCAAGGCCATTGGCGTTGGGATTAATCAACACTTGCTGGGGAGTAGGGTCTGCAAGGGCGTGTTGGAAATTGTATTCGAAGAGGGCGACAATGGTTCCCGAAGGCGCACCACACATTTGTAGACGCTCGTCTGGGTGTGAAGACCGTTTCTGCTGTGCTCCTCCCATTTAGAAGAAGGCACTGGTGCAAGGAGACGTCACGTCAACGACGACATGTCGATGACGAAGCGGAACCGCACGTCGCCTTTGATGACGCGCTCGTAGGCGTCGTTGACCTGTTGGATCGGAATGACTTCAACGTCGGATTCGATCGCGTGCGTTCCGCAAAAGTCGAGCATTTCCTGCGTTTCACGTATGCCTCCGATAAGGGATCCTGCAAGTCGACGCCGATGGAGGATCAGCGGAAACGGGTGGAGAGGAACCGGTTGTTCCGGTATCCCCACCAGGATCATCGTCCCATCGGTCTTGAGAAGGTCGAGGTAGGGGCTGTAATCGTGCGGGGCAGATACCGTATTGAGAATATAGTCGAATCGGCGTTGAAGTGTGTCGAATGTCTGCGGGTCCGAAGTGACCGCAAAGTCCGCTGCACCCAGCCGTTCCGCTTCCTTGCGTTTCGCGTCGGACGTACTCAGTACCACGACTTCAGTGCCGAGTGCCTTGGCGATTTTAACCGCCATATGGCCGAGCCCGCCGAGTCCGATCACGGCGAGTCTATGGTACCGCCCGATGCCCCAGTGGCGTAACGGCGAATAGGTGGTGATGCCGGCGCAGAGAAGCGGCGCCGCACCGGCCGATGAAAGGTTCGCGGGAATGTGCAATGCGTACCGTTCATCGACGACTATGTGCGTTGAATAGCCGCCTTGAGTGATATGTCCTGCTGCATCACGCCCGCCGTAGGTCAAGACCATTCCTGTTTCGCAATACTGTTCCAATCCCTCTCGGCAGGAGCTGCAGGAACGGCAGGAATCGACAAAACAGCCAACTCCGGCTCGGTCGCCGACACGGAACGTTTGAACCGCGGATCCGACTCGAGCGACGGTTCCCACAATTTCATGACCCGGCACCATCGGAAAGAGCGATACGCCCCATTCGTCGCGGACCTGGTGAATATCCGAATGGCAAATGCCGCAGTGTGTGATTGTGATGAGGATATCGCGGTCGCCGACATCCCGTCGTTCAAACGAAAAGGGCTGCAAAGGAATATTGGCGGTCAATGCGGCGTAGCCTTTGGATGCGAGCATGATCATCTCCTCGGTACGTGGTGGAGTCGGCGAGACCATAACAAGTTTCCCCGGGCTTGCCAATCGGGAAAAGGACAGGGGAGGAGATTCTCCTGCTCAGAGGGGTGGTTCTGACTCCTGTGGGTCGGAATCGATCGTCAGGCGTGTGCCTGGGATTCGGTACTGTTCCTGCGCCCACGTCCCCAGATCAGTTATCTGACACCGCTCGGAACAAAAGGGGCGCCATGGATTGCGCTCCCACGTGGTCGGTCGGCTGCAGAGAGGACACATCATGTCGGCAGTGTAGCATTGATAGGAGGGGCGAAACAGGTCTTATGCGGCAGCGGGCGATCCTTGGTACGGCGTAGGACGTGGCGCGGCGATGTGTAGGAGCCGGCCGAGTCGGCTACGGTCTAATTCGGTCAGATTCATAAATTCGACTCCGAATTCACCGTGGCTTGCCCAGCGGATTTGGGCTGAGTGGATGGTGATCGGTGAGCCCAAATCTGTGGCTCGAATCAACAGTTTCACTCCGGTTCCCGGGGCGACGGTGATCATACTGGTAACCGCACAGCCTCCCGGAGAAATGTCATACATGGTGCCTTCGCGGAGTTCGGTATTTCCGATCGTCGAAAAGAATACTTGCAGCTCAACGGGAATCCTTTGATGTTCTCGGCATTCGATCATTGCTGTCTCCTCCTGTGAATCAGCTGAGGCCAGCGTACCAGAGTGCCGTCAGATGTAAAGAGAAGACAGATTTTGCCGTGATGACCCTGCGGAGAGAAACATCGGCGGCGACGAGTCGGTCAGCGAGGCCGCTGTGTTTTGGCGATCTTGGCCCAGGCGTCTTTCAGGGGCACGGTCCGGTTAAATACCAGGGTTTCAGCCGAAGAGTCGTGGTCGACGCAAAAGTATCCCTGCCGTTCGAATTGGAAACGGGTACCTGCTGTGGCGGACCGGAGGCTTGGTTCGATCAAACAGCCGGTGAGACGTTCGACGGATTGGGGGTTGAGGTGCTGCGTCCAGTCCTGTTCAGGCGGGATCTGGGCGGGATCGGTTGCCAGGAGTTGATTATACAGACGGATCTCAGCGGGCGCCGCATGTGCTGCGGAAACCCAATGAATTGTGGCCTTGACTTTTCGCTGCTCCTGCGCCGATCCGCTCTTCGTATCGGGATCGAAGGTGCAGTGCAATTCCGTAATCGCACCGGTGTTGATGTCCTTTGTGATTCCCACGCATTTGATGATGTAGGCATACCGCAGTCGGACCTCCCGTCCCGGTGCCAGGCGGAAGAATTGCTTGGGAGGATCTTCCTGAAAATCATCCTGTTCGATGTAGAGTGTCTTGGAAAACAGAACTTTTCTGGTTCCTGCCGAGTGGTCTTCCGGATTGTTGACGGCCTCCACTTCCTCCACCGTATCTTCCGGGTAATTGTCGATGATGACTTTCAACGGCTTGAGGACCGCCATGACGCGTGGAGACCGTCGGTTTAAATCCTCGCGGATGAAATATTCGAGTAGGGGCATTTCGACCACTGCATCGCGCTTTGCGACACCGATATGTTCGCAAAATGCACGGATGGCCTCCGGGGGAACCCCCCTACGACGAAGTCCTCTGATTGTCGGAAGACGAGGGTCATCCCAGCCCGCGACGAGTTGTTTGTCGACCAGTTCGCGCAACTTACGTTTGCTCATGACGGCAAAGGTGAGGTTGAGACGGGCGAATTCAATTTGTTGCGGACGATGGGGAGCCTCCGCTTCTGCCACGACCCAATCATACAAGGGACGGTGATCCTCGAATTCCAATGTGCAAAGGGAATGGGTGACGCCTTCGATCGCATCGGAGAGGGGATGGGCGAAATCATAGGAAGGATAGATGGACCATGTTGTGCCGGTTCGATAGTGTGTCGTATGTCGGATTCGATAGAGGACGGGATCTCGAAGATTGATGTTGGGAGAAGCCATGTCGATTTTGGCGCGCAAAACATGAGTCCCGTCCGGAAAGGCTCCGTCTCGCATCTGTGAGAACAATGCAAGGTTTTCCTCGACGGAGCGGGTCCGATACGGGCTGTTCTGCCCCGGCTCCGTAAGGGTGCCGCGATACTCACGTATCTGGTCGGCCGTGAGGCTGTCGACGTAGGCGCTGCCTTTTTTGATCAGGGTGAGGGCGAAGGCGTAGAGCTGATCGAAATAATCCGAGGCATAGAACATCTTCCCCCGCCAATCGAACCCTAGCCATCGGATGTCTTCCTGAATAGCCTCGACATATTCGGGGTCTTCAGTGGTCGGGTTCGTATCGTCGAATCGCAGATGGCAGATTCCGCCCGGGTGTTCCTCGGCAATCCCAAAATTGAGAGCGATCGATTTAGCGTGGCCGATATGGAGATGCCCGTTCGGTTCGGGAGGAAATCTGGTGACGACTCGACCGCCGTGTTTTCCGGCGGCACGATCAGCCTGTACGATCTCACGAATGAAGTTCGAAGGACTCGCCGATTCTGGTGTGGTCATGCTTTGTGTCACGGTTGGGAGCGATCGCCCGATGCACGCTCCTGTATCCGGCCTTTCTACCACAGATCACATCATGGGGGGAATGCATTATGGAGGCGAAACGGGGCAAGCAGGTTACGGTGTCGGCGACTCCGATGCCAGGGGAGAGGAAATCTGCATGACATTGAAATCCTTTTGGGCGATCAGGCGGCCTTCCATGTTCAATCGGAATTCGTAGCGACCGGGGACGGGAAAGATCAATGAGGGGATGTTGATGCCGAAATCGGAGATTTGTAGGCGGTCAGTGATGGTGATATCGGGAAGCGTTGCCCGGCACACGAGTTGCTCGTTGTTGAGATGCACCAGATCGATATCGAAATGATATGTGCCTTCGGCATCAGTCAGGCAGAAATACAATCCCATGTGTTGATGTTGAAACGGGAATGTCATGGCTTGCAGGTGGGTGAAAATCCCGATCAGACTCTTTTTCTTTGTCAGACTGTCTTCGATCACCTGGTCGCAGACGAGGAATGCTTGAACGCTGGGTTTGGGAAAGTCGGTCATAGGGCGATTCTATGCAACGAACAGCGAGGCGCCAAAAGATTCTGATATTTCCACATAGGCGTGTGGAAGCAGTTGAGGGAAAGGAATGTGGAGCGGGAATTCATGGTCGAGAGGGAAAGGATTGAACAACTTCGGAGCCAAGGTTGACCATTCCTCCCCGAGCTTCTTTGATTTCACCGAACAGCGTCATGCTCGGTCCGATACGGCAGTAATTGGGCGTAATGTCGATTGCGACTCCACGGTGCGAATAGAATTTCCCAGACACAATGTGTATGCGGTGCGCCGAAACCATGCGGATCTCGATCACGGGTGAAGCGGATCGGCCATCGGTCAGGCAAACCCAGGGATAATCCCCCGGCACGTCGGGCTGAGATGAATGGGTCTGGACAGCGAATCGTCCGGATGGGTTCAGCATAAAGGCATTTCGCCGAAGGTGGGCAAGATGGGTGCCGGTCTCGTCGTACAAATCCATCGTCACAAGAAGGAGGTGTTGTTCCGGTCGGAACTCGATGACAAGTTGAGCTTTCCCCTGAATCGTGACGATACCGTTGGTGCAGCGAAAAATATTTGATCCGATGAGTAGCTCAAAACTGTGGGGAGGTGTCTTCACCTCGGTGCGATCACTGGAGGAGGGGGTACCGGTCCTGGGTAGTGCCGACGCTTCGTCAATCATGGCAGAGCGGAGATCACGTTCCAGGTACAGGTGACATGTGTCATGCGAACGACTCAATTCCGAGTGATGCTGCCGTGCAGGCTAGAATTTTCATCGGAAGGTGTCAAGAGCATGGTGTGGGATGATGCCAATGGGACGAACCACGATGAGCGCAAGGCGCAGAGGTTTCGTTGCAAACCGAAAAGCGCTTATGCTACCGTTTGATACTCATGACGGGCACGGATGGTCCCATCGTCTAGCCTGGCCTAGGACGGAGCCCTCTCAAGGCTTAAACACGGGTTCGAATCCCGTTGGGACCACCAAACCGCACTTCGTGCGTGCCGCGGGCTATTCAGGCGCAGCCTCTCCGTTATTGTGCCCGCGGATACATACCACCAGTAATTCTGTGCGTGTTCTTCTTGCTCGTTCCGGCGCCTCTTCAAGCGTAGCTTTTCCTCATTGACGGCGCCGGATATGACACCTCAAATATCTTCTTTTGGTCCCGCACTCTACTTGTGCCGCCGCCTCTTCATCGCGTAATCCTTAAACGGAAATTGACGTTCTGCTCCGGCTGCATCCTACGAGCCGAGTTTATCTTCCACGGCTGGATAACGCCCTTGCCGGAGCACCAGAGGTGCGGTCGGGTATTTGCTGCCCTCTTCTGCGGAAACCAAATTGACCAAATTGTGGCATAAGGCTACACTGCGCTCACATGGAGCCATCGTCAAAGAGGTAAAGGCCGGTGCAGATATTACTATGGCTACGATCTATCTCTCATCGATGTGCGAGAACTGAAGGACTACCGTCGCATCGGGCGCAAGGTGTTGCGTACAATTGCATGGGCCTGTGATTGCTTGCGACGAGTCAGTGCAAACCATTGAACATGAGCTCCATCTTCCTCAGTTACGCTGGTCTCGATCGCACGATCGCCACGCAAGTTGCCCTGGGCTTAAAGGGGGCGGGAGTTGACGTCTGGTGGGACCAGGAAGGTATTGGATGGGGAGATAACTGGATTCACAAACTGGAGGACGTACTCACCCAATGCGGAGGATACGTCATTTTGGTGGGCGCTTCTGGTGTGCGACGATGGGTGAAGTTCGAACTCTCTCTCGCCATCAAGCTGCATATTGAACAGGACCTTCCGATCTTTCCCCTCCTCTTGCCGGGCGTGACACCGGAATCATTACCGCCGTTTTTAACCACGCTTCAAACAGAGCTGCTACCTGACCCACTGGGCGACCTCGATTACGGACGGCTGGCCCAGCGGCTCTCTCGTGGGCATGCTGCTCAACCAGCCAGTGCTGGATTGTCGGTTCCCGGCGACGTATGCCCGTTTCCTGGGCTCGAAGCGTTTGGGGAGAGCGACACGCAGTTTTTCTTCGGTCGCCGGAAGGAGACCCTGGATGCGGTCAGTTGTTTGGGCTTGGGCCTAGATGGGGTGTATCGTCGGTGGTTGCAGGTGGAGGGAACGAGCGGGGTGGGAAAGTCCTCGCTCGTCAGAGCAGGTCTTATTCCGACCATCAAGAAGGGGTGGGCAGGTTCCACTGAAGCGGGCACCTGGCGAGGCTGGCGCGTCGTTGAGCCGATGCGGCCTGGGGTCGACCCGATTCTGAATCTGTCAGAAACCTTGAGTAAGGGCCTCACCCACGCATCGGAACCATTTTCCGTCGGTGAATGCCATCGTGCACTCCTAAGTAGCGAAAACGCTCTCCAAGTAGGACTTCGTGACTGGGTTCCCTCGGGTGAAGCATTGGTGCTGGTGATTGATCAGCTTGAAGAGGTGTTTACGCTGACGCAAGACGGCAAGGTTCTGGAACGGTTCGACGCGTTGCTCGCCAATGCGCTGGCCGACCGGGATGGTCCATTGCATCTCGTGACGACCATCCGGAGTGATTTCATGATGCAATTTGCGGCCCTCCCTCGTCTGCAAGCCCTTCTGCACGACAAGGCCAGACGGTACGTACTGAACCCCATTGATGCCAACGGGCTCAAAGCGGTGGTGCGGGCGCCGGCCGAACTCGCGGGACTTCGCTGGAGTGATGATCAATTGCCCGATGAGATCGTGCAAGAGGCGCGCGATGAGCCGGGAGCCTTGCCGCTGGTCGAAAATCTCCTGCGCCTCTTGTGGGATGAGAGCCGGAACCAGGAAACTCACACGCTGAGCAGGCAAGTCTATAATGACCTGGGGGGCGTGGGGGGCGCACTGGCCAAGAGTGCCGATGCACTATTGGAAGGGCTTGGAGAGGGAAAATCAAAAGCCTTGAGCCTTCTGACGGCGTTAGTCGATGTCGGCGGGCACGGTCAGGATATCCAGGATACGCGGCGTACGATACCCAAATCGGTCGCGCTGCAGGCGGCGGGTAAGGGAACACAGGCGGAAACGATCCTGAATCAACTGAGCGGGTTGCGAGGACGGGACACGTCGCGAGGCGCTCCGGCGAGGCCTCGGCTGGTCGTGCTTTCGACTGCCACACGGGACGGGATCTCAACAGATCTTGTGGATCTGGTCCATGAAACGTTACTTCGATACGACCGCAATAAGAAGCCCTATTGGGGGACGTTCAGAGCGGAAATTACCAAAAAACGTAAAGCTATCGAAAATCGCCAATTGGCCGAAGCGCTCGCGAAGGAGTGGCGCGATAACGGAAGTTCTCGTTGGTCTGGCTTGGCGACAAGGGCCCAATGCAAAGCCTTTACGTCACTTCGTGATTTGTCCAAGGATGCGGAAGTCTATGCGGCGACCAGCCGGAGGTTTGTGAACAGCCAGAATATTGTACTGGCGTTGATTGCCATTGTGCTGATTCCCTATATGGTTGTTGCTGGGTGGGCCCAAGTCAAATTCAAGGGGTTGGAGACCCGGTTGGCCGCCAAAGTCCTAGTTACGCAACTGAGCTTAGGCTTCTTCGATCTTCTCTCTCCTGCGATGGTTCCGATAAAAGCGGGGGCGTATCGTATGGGAAACCTTCAGGAGAAAAATCAAACGGAACGGTCGGCTGGCGAGGTCACGCTCAAAAAGGGCTTTGCGCTCGGAACGTACGAGGTCACCTTTGACGACTATGAACCGTTTGTCAAGGTGACTGGTCATCATGACGGGATCATCGACCATAAGGGCTGGGGGAGTGGTCGGCGGCCTGCCATCAATGTCAGTTGGGACGATGCGAAACAGTATGTCGATTGGCTTTCGAAGCTCACAGGAAAGCGCTATCGCCTGCCCACTGAAGCTGAATGGGAATATGCGGCACGTAGCGGTGGAAAGGATGAGATCTGGGCTGGGGCCTCCGACGAGAGCCGGTTGAAGGAGTATGCGGTGTATGGCACGGACAAGACGGAGCCAGTCGGCAGCAAGAAACCCAATGGGCTGGGCCTGTACGACATGAGCGGCAATGTGTGGGAATGGGTGGAGGATTGCTGGCATGTGGACTATAAAGACGCCCCATCAGATGGCTCGGCATGGGTAGAAACAAATGGTGGCAACTGCGGCCTGCGCGTGATCCGGGGCGGTTCCTGGAACTACTCCTACCCGTGGTCCCTGCGTACTTCGTACCGGTTCAGGTTCAACGACGACTACCGGTCCATCAACATCGGCTTTCGTCTGGCCCGGGACCTTGAGCCCTAACCCTGTGCTCTTTGACTCTTTGTGTCCGATTCCGAATGGCTGCTGCCGCCCTCATCAAGAGTGAAGATTCGAGTCGACGGCGTGTATCTGAAATAAAAATGAGCGTGCCGTGGGCTATGCCGGCCAGCCTCTGTTCGTATTAGTGCCCGCAGATACATACCACCAGTAATTCTGCACCGTCTCTTCTCGCGTGTGCCGGCACCTCTTCAAGCGTAGCCTCTTTTCATTATTGTTGCCGTCGGGTAGATTTCACCGGCGTCTTCCCATTCACTTTGCAAGTCGGCTCGTTCCAGTGGCTCGCCAAGCGCAGCTCATCTTCAGGGTTACGAGACGACTCCGATTCGATGCCCCTCTCGATGACCCCTCTTTGTCTTGCCCTCGATTGATATCCGACAGATGATGAGAAATCCGATGCTCAATGTTAAGCTCTCTGTGTGTTGGCGCAGAGGGCGAAATGGTGATCGACGTGATCTGCAATCGGTCGTCATTGTATTTCATGGCGGCAGTTGGGGCGGAATCTGTACGGGGAGTCTCTGAATTCGAAGCCCGGGATTCGTTGACGCCTTTGCCGTCGGTTGTGTATAAGGAAAGCGATTACCACGCACGATTTTTGGAGCAACAGGCATGTACGCACGTAAGTTTCATGACGGGGAAACGGATGGGTTGGAAGCCCTTGAGCCGTTCGATCCGGAAAAAATTAGCTCGTTCGATGATTTGCTCGTAGCGATGAGCAAGACGGCTTTCGGCGGAAGGAAGCTCGGTGAAGCCTTTGAAGTATTGTGGACGATGATCTCTGATCCCGACTGCAAGGTCGTGTTGACCCTATCGGGTGCCATGACCATCGCCAAGATGGGCAAGATCATCAGTAGGATGGTGGATGAGGGGATGGTGCATTGCATCGTGTCCACCGGAGCGTTGATCGCACATGGTTTGACCGAATCGGTCGGGAAGACCCATTACCAACATCATCCGTCGATGAGCGATGAAGAGCTCTTTCGCAAGGGGTATAACCGCGTCTATGACACGCTTGAGATGGAAGCGAATTTGAATTATGTCGAGCATGTGGTGGCGCAAACGTTGAAGCGGGTCAGCCATGATCAGCCTCTCTGTTCCCGGACCATGACGTATGAGTTGGGCAAGACGTTGGCCGAGGAATATCCCGGAGATGGGATTTTGAAGAGCGCGTACTTGAAGAATGTACCGGTGTATATTCCGGCATTCACCGATTCCGAAGTCGGTCTTGATATGGGGACGTGGGCGATGGCGAAGGAGATTGATCGAGCACGGGCTCAGATCAGTGACAAGGGCGACCTGGCCATCTTGTCGGCCATTCATCATTCGTATCCGTCGTTCAATCCGTATTTGGATCTCAATAGTTATGCCGATCATGTGTTGTCCGCGAAGCGGCTCGGTATTTTTACCATCGGAGGCGGGGTGCCGAGAAATTGGGCGCAACAGGTCGGTCCCTACATTGAAATCGGCAACCTTCGTCTGGGGCTCAGTGTAAGCCCTCCCCGCTTTCAGTACGGAGTCAGGATTTGTCCCGAGCCGGATTATTGGGGGGGGTTGAGCGGGTGTACCTATGAGGAAGGGCTCTCATGGGGAAAGTTTGTCAGTCCCAAGAACGGCGGACGATTTTCCGAAGTGTTGAGTGACGCCACTGTGGTGTGGCCGCTGTTGATGATGGGGCTCTTGGAACGGAAGAGGAAAGCCCAGGGTGAGAGCTGCTCATGATAAAGCGTTCTGTGGCGTGGATCGGATCGGCTGCCGTTCTGTTAAGCGTGATGTGGCTACAACCGCTGTGGGCTGCTGATTCAAACGAGAAGGACATTCGAACCAGGGGGGAAGAAAGCGCCCCGCTGACGCTGATAGAATACTCCGACTTTACATGCGGGTACTGTCTGAAATTCTTTAAGGAGACGTGGCCTCAAATTCAGGCCCGCTATGTTGAGACCGGGAAGGTAAAGTTTCTCTACCGGGACTATCCCCGTGCGGATCAAGGTCCGGGCGTTGATGCGGCGACGGCGGCACGGTGCGCCGGTGATCAGGGTAAATATTGGGCGATGCATGATCGATTATTTGCGGAGGGTGGCAGGCTCGGGAAGACCGTCTATCTCAGCCATGCGGCCGCGATCGGGCTTGATCAAACTGCATTTCAAACGTGTGTGAAAGATGGGCGGCATACCCAGTCGATCTTCGAGGATCGAGAGGAAGCGAATCGCTGGGGATTTCATGGAACTCCTGGCTTTATCCTGGTCCGGACACATACGGCCCCGACGGAAAAGGAGCCCGCAGTTGCCATTCCCGGGGCGTTTCCGTTTGAGATGTTCGCGCAAGAAATCGACCGGCTTCTTGCGAGCGCGGGACGCTGATGGGAGAAAGGGTGTCTCGTTGGAGTCTGACCGGGGGGCAGGTTTGGGCAGACGAGTCGGTTGCATCAGCCACGTGCGCAACAAGGTAGGAATGTCTCTATGACGTCACAACAGACTTTTTGGCCGGTTTCTCATCGCGACGACGATTTTTGGGTCTGTATGTCTTGCCTCGGCGAAGTGTATTACCGGAAAGTCCCGATGCCGGATTGTCCGTCGTGTCACGGCGTTTCGACCTATGAGGGGTTTACCCTTGAGGCCGTTCGCGATTGGGGAACGGAAGAGCTGATTGCCAAGGCTCTGGCGGCACAACAGACGTCGACCACCGATGAACCCTCCGTT
>JAOUPN010000236.1 GCA_029879905.1 Nitrospira sp.
TGCTCCGCCTCGATCGCCGGCTTAACCAGCCGATCAAATACATCACGGTACACATTCACCTGCATGTCATTCACGGCGTCGATGATCTCGGAAGAGACATAGACCTTGTACGAGAGATCCGACGGCATCGGCGGCATCGAGATTCTGGCCGGCGCATAGACCATCGAGGCCACGGCCATCACCTCACGAAATACTTGAAGTGCCCACTCTAACCTATCGATATCATAGAATGATTCTCCTCGCACGACCGCCTTTGCCGACTCCGCATTTTTGATCAATGCTTCAATGCGCTGGCGCGTAATCTCACAGAGCGACAACTGCAATTCCATCTCCGCTTCACTCAGCTCCCGCTTCTTCGAGAGCTTGCGGAGGCGATCGAGTTGTTGCGGCACACGGCGAAGGACCTTCTTCAGAAAATCCTCGCTGAAGTACCAGTCCCACATCTCAAGATTGATATCTTTTTGAACAACCCTGTGGCCGGCCTGGCGAAGAACAGCCGTGAGCGAGGGAAGACTCAGATAGGGTTCGGAGGGAAACCAATCGGGCGGGAAGATCAGCATGACCTTCATCGTCCGGCCACCGGCAGACTCGAAGCTTCGACGATTGAGAAGGATTAGCTCTTTGGAAGCTCGATTACCTTTTGCATACTCGACCTTCATCCCGGCCTTGGCCCTTTCTTACCTGTGACTCACGGCACACGACCCACAGCATTCTTGATGGAACTGAACATTTTAGGGGGCGAATGGAGGAGATGCAAGGGCGGGAGAGATGGGAACGGTCAGGTGATTTCCTGTGCTCGCCGAGTGCACATGCAAGGATCCATCGAATTTCAAGACCACGGGAGAGATGCTCAGCCTGAAATTTCAGGGTCGGGCTTGACCATTTTCGCACTGGACTTCCCTCGCAGCTCAAACCGCTCCCCTATCACCTCTGAGGGATGAATACGCCGCCGACTTTGCAGTACACTTACGAGACGAGATTACCGAGTCCGATCGCTACCTGCAGGAGATCGCATGGGAGTCGTCACTGGATCAGTCATAACCTGCCCGAACTGTACGACCCAGACCGAGGCAGTTATGCCGACGGATGCCTGCCTTGTTTTCTTTCAGTGCAATTCATGTTACGCAGTTCTTCGACCGAAACCCGGCGACTGCTGCGTCTTCTGTTCCTACGGCAGCGTCACGTGTCCGCCGGTCCAGCGTCGCTTAGGATGCGGCGGAGACTCTTGACCGACAGACATGCGCTACGGGAAAAGGAGACAGGAACCATTTCGCGGTGCGTGGCCGGGAACTCGTGCTCGTGATTGTTTTGGATCTCTTGCACATGGCTCGACCCCTAAACCGGACTGGACGGCCCTGAGGACGCCTGACATCCTTCAGAAAGAAGATTCCGGCCCTCATGGTTTGACGATGCAGTTGAAAGGCTGGTGATGAATGCAGCGTGTGTTCTTAATGATGCTCTTGGTTCTTGCCTGTGCAGCAGGCACGGGAGCAGAGTCCATTGTGACAGCAGAGTCCATTGAGGAAGCGGAATTTGCGTATGATCGCGGCGATTATACACAGGCAGCTCGCCTCTTCAGTCCCCTAGCGGAGCAAGGAATGGCATCGGCCCAGTTCTATCTGGGTCTGATGCATGAAAGAGGACGAGGTGTCCGGCAGGACTACAGAACGGCGCTGAGGTGGTTTCGTAAGTCGGCGGCCCAGGGCTATGCCGGCCCGCAGAACAGTCTTGGCCTGATGTATGAGAGGGGAAGGGGCGTTCGGAAAGACTTCGTTCGCGCGCTCATGTGGTACAACCTCGCCGTTGCCATGTCGAGCGGCGATGAGGGGAAAACCGCCATGAAGCGTCGAGACCATCTGACATCACAAATGACCGCCCAGCAGATCGAACAGGCACAGGAGATGTCACAGCGTTGTCGGCAATCCCAGTTTAAGACGTGCGACTAGACCTTGGTACGAATGATTGAGAGTCACGGCTTACGATTATACACCCCGGCGGACGCCACACCCTCAGAAGACCCTGCACTCATCATTATTCGCTGACCGTCCGACAGACGAGACCTCACTACGGACGGGTCATTCGGAGACCGCAGCACAGAAATATAGAGAGAAACCCAGAGCCTGTTGTTTACGTATGTGAGGAACCGGTGGTGATGCTACTCCCGAATGGAGCATTCGTATACTCGCGAGCATGGCAAGACCGGCATGCCGTGACACTCAATGATGTAAGAGGAAAAGTATGGATCACGGATGGTATGCAGACGGTGCATGTGGATCCCCACGGCCTTCCAGCCGTGGCTTCCTGCGAAGGCGGGTGAATGGCCGCAACTCAAGAGTTGATGTGATCGTGACACCCTCCGCATCTTTACGATTAACGAACCGTCAGTAAGATGTTTTTTGTGCAGACCCGGCGACATTGTGGGGGAGTTCGCGGAGCGTATCTCGCGTTCAACTCGCATTGCCGTACAAGACATGCTCCCGAACGTGCAGTCGGACCCCCTTCAGAACCGTACCCGATTATGCTCCTTTCTTGTAGGCCCATATGCCAACACCTACAAGCCCAAATATCACGACCGCGAATGTTATGAGATTAGCATCCATGGTTACTCCTTTCTTCATTCCAATTCACTATTTTCACCATAGGCGCTTCCAGATGGATTAGCGAGCGTTATAATGTCCCGCCAGAGCATCGCCGTACCACATTCCTCTTCTTTATGATTTCAACCACTTGGCCGGAATCAAAACCGGAACCGCAAACAACAATCTAATGTTGAGTGATTCTTCGACTTCTGAATACAAAGGGGTCGGGAGTCTTTTTCTCACAACCCATGATTGACCTACCTCGTCACATGGAACGCCTTATCCATGGCCTGTCCGTAATAGAAGCCACTTCGCGCTTTCTACGCATCTTGAGACATTCCCTGGAACGTCGCACACTCCACTGAGGATCTCCTCGATATCGTACGAAAGGAACAGGTCTATGAACAGATTACGCCTACTGTGCATGCCTCTGGCAATCGGATTCGGACTCACCTTCTTCTCGGTTGCCTCTCTTCAAACACTTCCACCGACCGTAACGGAAAACGTTCAAGCCGCACAGAAACAGATCAAAACAATCGGGATGGACGCCGTAACATCGTGGATCACCCAGCCGGCACCCTGATCGTGGATGTACGTGAACCATAGGAATTCGCCGCCGGCCATGTGCCAAGCGCCATCAATATTCCCCGCGGTGTGTTGGAATTCACAATTTGGAATCAGGTCGGCTATCCGACGAATACACAAATGGACCAGCCGATGGTCCTCTAATACCAGAGCGGCAAGCGTGCCTCTCTCGCCGCGCAAACTCTGATGGAGACAGGCTTCACACAGGTCTCAGCCGTGATCATGGGGTTGGAAGATCGGCAAAAGGCCGGCCATCCATTCGAGAAATAGCGGCAAAACATATCAGGAACCTGCCTGCCCACCCATGAAGCTGAACGCCGGATCCTCAAGGCATTGCGGCAATCGCTCAGTAGGATCATTTTCAGGCTACCCAAACGTGACACCTCGCAACCATCTCGTTCCCTCTTGAAACGTCGATCATGACAGTGCTAACACAACCGTTCTACAGACCGGAGGAATTCACACCCATGGACTGGGACGAGAAGTATCGAAACGGCGAGGCTTTTTGGGATAAAGGCGCTCCGGCGCCGGCCATGAAACAGTATCTGGAGCGTCACACGATACGTGGACGTGCATTGGTGCCGGGCTGTGGCCGAGGGCACGAGGTGGCGCTGGCCATAGAACACGGATTGGATGCAACAGGGCTGGATATCGCACCGACCGGAGTGGCAGAAGCACGTGCCCGGTATCCACATCTGGCGGAGCGTTTCGTCATCGGAAATTTGTTCGATCCGCCGGAGGAGATGCGTAGCGCATACGATGTCGTTCTTGAACACACATGTATGAGTGCACTCCCTCCGACATTACGCGCATCCTACCGGTACGGCATCGACCTCACGCTACGACCTGGAGGCTTGTTGGTCGGCGTCTGGTTTATCAATCCGGCACTCGATCCCGGTGAAGTGGGACCACCCTTCCCGTTCGACCTGACCGATTTGACGGCGCTCTTCGCGGAAGGCTATGAGATCATCGATGACTACGTCCCAGACGTCTCCTTTGCCGGACGTGAGGGCCAGGAACGAGTTCGTGTGTTCCGCCGCATGGCGTGATCACGCCGGAGAACCCGGACAGGAGTCGTGAGTCCTTTCCCGGTATGCAGTGCTTCGACCTTGCCGGAGACCCGCCATTCTTGAATCTGCAGCACCTCTCCGATATTTGGACTGCATGACCGGACAGACAGACGAAATAGCTTCCGCAAAACCCCGCCTAGCTCCCCCTATGACACCGGATCACATACTCGGATGCCGTCAGCTTACACTTGGGGCGTTCCTCCAGACACTGAGTGTCTGCTCGCTTAAACACACAGGAAACAGAGACTCACAGTGCCAGGAGGTACACTTTTCGCTATGTGCACAACAGGATTCCGACGGTCCCGTATGATGGACGAAGGAATGCCTCAGGGAGAACAGAACAACAAAACGGAAGCCCACTCCCGCCTTTCAAGTATACTTTCGCTCCGCAGTATCAAAATGTCCCCAGGTTGAAGGAACAGGGATCTTGAGAGACCTTTCAAGCTTTGGATGTTGCATCCAAAGTGCCGTCCCCATGATCCCGGATCTCTCCCTCACGCTCCGCATCGAAGTGCCTAATTGGAATTCGCCGCTCACGATCAGAGCCGCTCGCGTCCAGTGGGTCGACGGCATCCCATTCGATGTCGGTGCCTTTCAGACCACGGAAGCAGAACGCCGGCAATTACGCCGATTCATCCTGATATTCATGGCAGAGTGACGACATCGGCCCTAACGGGTTGTGATTCGTCGGTCATCCGTCGACAACCATACAGAGGGGGATGAGGGGATGTCGTTGCGCGAACCATGTCTGTTTGCTATAACCCCACGCATGGGTGCACAGTGGGCCTTCCTCTCATCATCTCTCACGTATCACGCAGAGAGCGCCTCTCTTCCTCCGCAGAATGACATGGGGACGTCGCCACTGTGTTGATCTACCGGGTAGAATCTGTGTCTGAACAAGGCCAGGCCCACTTCCGGAATCACACCGAAAGATCCGGCCCCGATTCCGTTCAATCACCCAACCCCGTTCGCCCAAGGACCTGACCATGGCACTGATTCATACATTAACGATTCTGATCTGTCTGGCGGCCCTGTTCAGCTACGTCAACCACCGCCTGCTTAAGCTGCCGATGACGATCGGGCTGATGGCCGTCGCGCTTGTTTTTTCACTGATACTCTTGGCGTTGGGAAAACTGGGCGTCGGCATCGAGGCGGAGGCGCAGCGCTTCATCGGTGCCATCGACTTCAACGAGGCTCTCATGCACGGCATGCTGGGGTTCCTGCTGTTCGCCGGGGCACTGCATGTGAAACTGGATGAACTCTTGGACCTCAAATGGGTCATCGGGACCTTGGCCGTCATCGGCACGATACTCTCAAGCCTCATCACCGGAACGCTCGGATATTTTTTGTTCGATCTCGTCGGGATGCCGCTGCCGTT
>JAOUPN010000237.1 GCA_029879905.1 Nitrospira sp.
AGACAGGAGCAGCAACCTGGTCGGCCCAAACCGTCTCGCCTCCTCTCCGGCTGCCGGCTATGGCCTCATTACTGACCGGCCTGCCGGTCGAGAAGCACCACATCACATGGAATGACTTTGAGTTTAGTCGTGGTTATCCACGGCCTCCCACGCTCTTTGACTATCTCGATCTGAGCGGTGGGCGAGACAGTGCCATCTTCTTCATGGACGAATCCCTCTACCAACTCGCCAAACCGGCACCCTACACGGACTATCAACTGTGTGGACCGCTGAAACCGGAATGCAACCCCAAGCGGCTGGTGTCCTACATCAGGCAATACTTTATGAAAGCGTCGAGCGGTCATGGCTATGGCCATGCCGTTCTCGCGCTGCCACATCTCCTTCTCGTTCACCTGCCGGATGCCGGGCGCGCCGGTGTCACCCATGGCTGGGCATCGGAGGATTATCGCGAGGCCCTACAATCGGTAGACCAAGCCCTGGGAGCAGTGATTGATATCTTCAGGGAACATGTGCTGCTTCCGAATACGACGATCTTTGTTACTTCTTTGAGTGGAACCGAGCCCACAACGACGGTTTCGCTCGATGAGCAACATCCGCCGAACACATCGCTCGTCCCATGGATCGTCTCTGGCGTTGGAGTCAAGGCAGGACATGTGATTCAACAACCAGTCTCCATTATTGATACTGGCGCGACATTGATGCGAGTGCTCGGACTAGAGACCCATACAGAATGGGATAGTCGTGTCGTCAAAGAGCTGTTTCTGAGCGCAGACACGGAGGACGACCGTTCGTCAAACAGATGGTGATTATGTATGGTCTCTGACTATTTGAGCATACGACTCTACTCACAAATTCATCGTACGATCCTGACTTCCGGCTGTGTAGCGTTGAGTGCCCTGATTGGTTTCGCCGCCTCCGCCCAGTCGCGAGAAGCAACCATATCGCCCTATTCCATCACAATCGATGCCACCTCGATCGTTTCTCAGAGCTGGTGGACGGTGCCCGGCATCACCCCCTCGATTTGGACATCCGATCCAGAATCATCAGATGCCTATCGGACCTCGGAGCTTCGGGTGTTGGAGTTAGCACCAGGCCAATACAAATTCATCAGCTTTACTTTTGACTTTCCCTTTACGGTTACACGAGAGGGAGCAGTAGATTTTTCTCACACCCTTGATCAGTGCGTGGGAGGGCGAGGGACGAGCACATTGATCATCCGCTGCAAACGGACCTATCCATACGGAGGGGAACCGGAGTATTCCCTCACGCCTTAATGAGCCATCTGCGGAGTGTACCAGAACGGCCGCACACAGGATGAAGGTCGTGGGATGGAAACCCTCTGCAAGCTCGGACATGTGTCACTACCGGCATTTTGCTCACCCTCCCGTTCTCTCCCCGGCTATCGAACTTCTTGTTCCTCCGTCATCCTGGTGGGCACGTGCGCAAAATCCACGGGCAACCACGCACATAGCGTGCACCCCCACACTGGACCCTCAGCATGAACGACTGTTTCCATTGACTGTTCAACAGGAGCGGCAGTGGAGGTTCCTCTATTCATCGAGCAGTTACGGTTCTCCGCTGGAGAAATACTGGACCACGGCCTACTTCTTGCTGCCACATTCTTACTATATGCGAAGAGAGATCCAAAGGAGCGGCGTGGAATATGCCCCAGACGGTCGACAAGCCGACATCCTATACCGCAATACAACACATGGAGTCGCGTACCTCCGCGACAATTTTTGACATCGTGTTTCAACTCCGACGCTTGAGGCAAGAGCAAGCTGGTGCGTTTCCGTGAACCTGAGCAACGGACTTTTCGGGAAACTATGACCACTGGGGACGACCAAACCGTCAGTATATGTCTTCAGGACCGAGTTCCTCTGTGATTAGTACGATAGCGACCACGAGCTGTTCTCCAGTGAAGTTGGCTTTACGCGAGGAGCAATCGCAATCATGTTGCCGACAAGCCGCCCTTCATTCTCCATGCTACCGCAAGACCTCATGGCCGGCTTGGTCGTGTTCCTTGTGGCCGTCCCGTTGTGCCTGGGCATAGCACTGGCGTCCGGTGCTCCGTTACTTTCAGGGATACTGACCGGAATCATCGGCGGCATCCTGGTGGGATCGTTAAGCGGGTCACACACGAGCGTCAGCGGTCCAGCCGCCGGCTTAACGATGATCGTCGCGGCTCAGATCGTGACACTCGGATCATTTCCAGCCTTCCTCCTGGCAGTCGTTCTTGCGGGATTAATACAGATCGGCATGGGTCTGGCTCGGGCTGGTTTCATTGCCGCCTTCTTCCCATCCAGTGTGATCAAAGGTCTCCTGGCTGCCATCGGAGTGATCCTCATTCTAAAACAAATCCCCCACCTCTTCGGCCATGACACTGATCCGGAAGGAGACCTGGCATTCCAGCAACCGGATCATGAAACGACATTCTCCGAACTTGCCAGAATGATAGCGGACATCCACCCTGGCGCGGCCGTGATTGGTCTGCTATCCCTTGCCGCATTGGTTGTCTGGGATAAGTGGAAGCCCTTGAAGAACTCCGTTGTTCCTGCACCGCTGATCGTGGTGCTGCTGGGCGTCGGAATCAACCTGTGGTTCCGACAACTCGGTGGGGATTGGGTCATCGAAGCAACCCACCTCGTCCAAGTACCTGTGGCAGATAGCTTAGCCGGGTTTTTCGGATTCTTGCAGTTGCCTGACTTCACACAGTGGTCAAACTCGGCCGTATACACAGCCGCCGTAACCATTGCTGTCGTAGCCTCATTGGAAACGCTACTGTGCCTGGAAGCGGTCGATAAGCTCGACCCTCAGCAGCGAACCTCTCCCGCAAGCAGAGAGTTGCTTGCTCAAGGGCTTGGAAACGTCACCGCCGGACTAATCGGTGGACTCCCGATGACTTCTGTGATTATCCGCAGTTCCGTCAATATCAATGCAGGCGGCAAGACGAAGCTCGCAACGATCACCCACGGTTTTTTACTGCTGACCAGCGTAGCATTTCTCCCGATGTGGTTGAACCTCATCCCACTATCCTGCCTGGCGGCGATCCTCATTGTCACAGGAGTTAAATTGGCCAGCCCTGCGATGATGAAACAGATGTGGATCCAGGGGCGATACCAGTTCGCCCCATTTGCTCTAACCGTGGTGGCCATTGTTCTGACTGATCTCTTGATCGGGATTCTGATTGGGCTGGCGGTAAGTATCGTGTTCATCCTCAACAGCAACATGCGCCGACCGATGCGTTGCTTCGTGGAAAAACACCTCGGTGGGGATGTGCTGCACATCGAACTAGCCAACCAAGTGAGCTTCTTGAATCGCGCAACCTTATCCAAAGTATTAGACGAAATTCCTCGCGGCGGCGACGTGTTGCTCGACGCACAAGGCACGGACTACATCGATCCTGACGTGCTGGGTTTGATCCGGGACTTCAAAGAACGAACAGGACCGGCACGGGGTGTGGAGGTAAGCTTACTCGGATTTCGTAACCAGTATGAGCTCGGCGACCAAACGCAATACATTGATTACTCAACCCGTGCACTCCAAGCCGTACTCACCCCGCAGCAGGTCCTTCAAATCCTGAAGGATGGCCATGAGCGGTTCCGCACCGGTCGACGCCTGACTCGTGACCTAGGCCGCCAGGTCCTTGCCACGGCAGGGGGACAACATCCATTAGCTGTCGTGCTCAGCTGCATCGATTCCCGTACGCCTGCCGAATTGGTGTTCGACTTGGGACTGGGTGACATTTTCAGCATCCGAATCGCCGGAAATATCTTAGGCCCCAAGGTGCTGGCCAGCGCCGAGTACGGATGTGCCGTAGCTGGGGCAAAGTTGATTATGGTTATGGGGCATACCCAGTGTGGTGCCGTGACCGCGGCGGTCGACCTGATCGGCGATGCCAGAACGCCCGCTGAGGTTACCGGATGCCAACACCTTGACCACATTGTACGGAACATTCAGCAAGCGACTGACTCTGACACCTGCCGAAACGCCGAGCAACTACCCTCAGCTAAAAAGCAATCCTTCGTCAATAGCGTGGCCCGCCGTAACGTCTTTCGGGTTATGACCCAGATGCGCCAGGAGAGCCAGACACTTGACGGCCTCGCTCTGAATGAGCAAATCATCATCGTCGGTGCGATGTACGATATCAGTACCGGCGACATCGAGTTCCTGACAGAACCGGAACCCAACATGCCGCAAAACCCGAACCCCATCTGATCTTCATGGTGTAGATGGTTGTCCTTGCGTTGCTCAGTAAGGCCGGCTCCGCATTAACCATGACCTGACATGGTTCACTCCTCAAAGGTGATCCTCCTAGCCGCAATGACCACTCTCACAATGTTTCTGATCCCATGATGCAGATAACACCGAATATGTATGGCAGCCGTGATTGCTATCAAGACGATCGTACGACATCATCTCGTGCAGTGGTTGATACTAATCTACGACTGGATCCATATGGGAAGGCAGGTCCCACACAGGCCCAAGAGAAAAGGACTGGGTGTGGAGCCCCACGGCCTTCAAGCCGTGGCCCCTCTTGAGTCTTCAGCGACACCTCGCCGAAGCGTGCCCTCCTTCGCCAAAGTTTCGGAAGACACCCGCTACGCATTCCTCCACGGCCTTCTAGCCATGGCTTCCTGCGAAGGCGGGTGAATTCGAGACTTCATGATGAAGGCCACAAGATAGAACTCCTCCTCTACGTGAAACATCTGCAATCTACTCAGGTTTCACTCGATCGGTTCTCCCTCCTCTGTCATTCCACCTGTATTGTTCCACGACGCAAGATAGTGAGTGCACGAAATATACGTGCACACTCGCACGTGGTGTGTGCAGGCGCACAAGCCCTTTCTCCTTTTGTATGACACCACCTCACGAAACAACCATGCCAATGTCGGATTTGTTCTGATTCACACGATGCTTACGATTCACCCTCACCTAACAAGGCTGCTACGGTCCTGTTCTTGCTGTAGCCGATTCCCTGAACACCCATGGAATGGGCTGTCGTCATAGCGCGCTGTGGCCGGGTGCCATTCTGCGCCAACACATTGAAGCACTGAGATGGCATAACCGGCAATTCTTCTCATGTTTGGACGATAGTAATGATATCTCAAGAAACTGAAAGAACGACAAGAACACCAGACCACGAATTTGAAGATAGTCAGAAGACGTTACCTGCAAACCCGGGGGCGGTTGCTGCACCAGGATCCGCCGCATTCCAGGCCAAATATGTGGGACGCGATCTTGCCGCCGGACTGATCACCGGGGCGATGGCTATTCCCCTGTCGGTGGGTATCGCCATGATGTCCGACTACCCCATCAAACTCGGCCTGGCCACAGTTTCGTTTGCCTGCTTGATCGGGTGGATTAACGCGTGGTTCAGACCGGGGAATTATATCGGCTGCCCTGGTATCGCAGCGGGCCTGGCTCCGGTATTGGCGGTGGGCGTTGCCACCTTCGGGCTGGAGAATATGCCCTTCGCGATTTTTCTGACGGCGATTATTCAAGCCATCATCTGGAAATTCAATTGGCAGAGATATCTCTTGCTTGCCGTGCCGGTGTACTTGGTTGAAGGACTATTGGCAGGCGTAGGGCTGAAGATTGCGCTGA
>JAOUPN010000238.1 GCA_029879905.1 Nitrospira sp.
ATGCTGGATCAACTTTTGGACCCGCGTTCCATCGACGCCTTTATCGACGCCATGGGCCAACCGGCGGTTTGCAGCATCGCCGTCGGAACCCTGAAAAAGCTCGGTGCTATTCGCGAACGGATCGACGACACGTTCAACGCCCTCCGCGACATCGAAGGTGCCAGCGAACGGGAGGAAGCCCGCATGGCCACCGTCATCGACCTGCTCGGCATCGGCCGTCCCAGCGTGGAGATTCTGATCGAATATCTCGAAGACGAGGATTGGTTGGTACGCGAAGCGGCAGCGGACTTACTGGGAAAAATCGCGGACGTGCGCGCCGTCGAACCGCTGATGATACGACTGGCTACCGACAAAGACACCGGTGTCAAAGAGTTGGCGATTAAAGCCCTGGGACTGATCGGAGATGCCCGCCCGACCCAGTTGTACCTGGAAGCTATTCCCATTCGGCCGCTTCGTGTCTATGCCATGGAAGCCTTGGCGAAGATCAAGGATGTGGCGGCCCTTCGTCCGCACAAGGACCTGTTTGATCGTTTGCGGACGGATCGTGATGGATTAGTGGCTTACAACGCAGGGCTCATCGCTGATAAACTCGAAGCGTTGGCGGGAATGGACGAAGGCGCGCAGGAAGGGACGACGGAACATACTCATGAGTGAGCACGAAGAATTCGATCGGATCGAGCAACTGATTTCAGCATTGCGTGATGACAACGAAGCCTTGCGAGACCATGCCATCGCCGGCCTTGGGCAAACGGGCGCCGATGCCATTCCACGCTTGATCGGGTTGATGGCCGATGAAGATGCCATAATCCGCGAAGCCGCGACCAGCGCAGTGGTACGGATCGGGCCGTCGGCCGTCGAACCGATGATTGAGGCCTTGCAGGACGACGAATGGGCGATCAGGGAACAGGCGGCATCCGCGCTTGGAAAACTGAGAGATCCTCGTGCGGTGGATCCCTTGGTCGCGGCCCTGAAGGATAAGGATGGGGCTGTTCGAACGGCCGCCGTATGGGCGTTGGAACGAGTCGGGGATTCCCGCGCAGTCCCCGGATTAGTCGAAGCCCTGATGGACAATCTGGTACGGGAGGATGTGGCGCGCGTACTTAAGAAAATCGGCGATGTCCGTGCGGTGGAGGCACTGATCGACGGACTTCTGGGTACGAATTGGATGGTACGCCGCCATGCGGCGGAAGCGCTAGGGAGAATCGGCGACTCCCGAAGTATCCGTCCTCTCATCGAGTCGTTGCAAGACGAGGACTGGTTGGTACGACGCAATGCCGCAGAATCTCTTGCCCGGCTCCACGCAAAAGAAGCCGTTACCCCCCTCATACCGTTGTTAGAGGATGAGAATACGTTGGTGCAGGAAACCGTCGAGGCCGTGTTAGCCAGCCTCGGCTGGACACCGAGCACCTAAGGATTGACCCGGACGAACAAACAAAGGATACAGCCATGGCAGACGATACACCGATGAACTTGATCCAAATCGGACTTAAGGGCGGAGAGAAGAAAGACGGATTCAACCTCGTCACCGAACTGGTCGTCGCGGTCAACCCGGAAGCCAAACAGATCGAAGTCGAGCTTCTGGCCTATGACGGCAAAACCGTGGTGCTGGATGTAGCGGAAGAAGCGCTTGAGGATCTCAAAAAAATCAAGGCCGGAGACGGAGCCACGATTCGTGTCGTCGAAGAAGACGGAAAGCGTCTCGCTAAAAGTTTCAAAATTCGAGCGAAAGACCCCAACGCCGCCAGGGCTGATGCCATGCTGCTGGATCTCAAAGATCCGCACTGGCTCAATCGTAAATATGCCGCGGAAGTTCTGGGCGAGCTCAAAGATCAGCGGGCCGTCGACCCGTTGGTCGGCGCGCTGACGGACGAGGTGGGCGACGTACGGCAACGTGCGTATGACTCCCTGATCAAATTGGGAGGCATCTCCGCGCCCTCGCTCATTCCGCTGCTGGTGTCGGAAGAAGATGATATCCGCCAAGCCGCCATCGAAATTCTTCGAAAGATCGGCAAGCCTGCCGTCGAGCCTCTGGCAACGGCATTGACCGATGCGGATGATCGATTAAAAACCAGGATTCTGAAAGTGCTGGACCGAATGGGCTACAAGCCGAAAACGAAGAGCGCCGACGCCAAAGCGGAGTTACCCCGGCTGGCGTAACAGCTCACGAACCCGGCTTGGGATCCTGGGCCCGACGTCCGACTGAAACGTGTGTGAACCCGGCCGCTGCGACACGCATCGGATCATAGATGTTCCGCAGATCAAGCAGCACCGGACGACGCATCACGGCCTTCAGTTGATCCAGGTCGAGGATACGGAACAGATTCCACTCGGTCATGATAACCAGCGCATCGGCCCCTTCGGCTGCGTGATAGGCATCGCGGCACGGCTGTAATCCGGGCAAGATCCGGCAGGCATCATCCAGTGCCTCGGGGTCATAGGCGCGGATTGTCGCTCCTTCAGCCATGAGCTCCTGCCCGACCGCCAGTGCCGGTGATTCGCGAATATCATTCGTATTGGGTTTGAACGAAAGCCCGAGTATTCCCAACGTTTTCCCCTTGAGCCCTCCGACAGCCTCCCGAATCTTCGCAGTCATTCTCTTCCGTTGCGCATCATTGACACGTGACACGACCGATGCGATCTGCATGGGATATCCATGGCGCTCACCGGTTTGGATCAGCGCGGCCAAATCTTTGGGGAAACAGGAACCGCCGAAACCCGGCCCCGCATGGAGAAATTTCGAGCCGATCCGGTTATCCAACCCCATTCCCTTGGCCACGAGTTTGACATTCGCCCCGACCTGTTCGCACAGATTTGCGATTTCATTGATAAAGGAAATCTTCGTGGCCAAAAACGCGTTCGAAGCATATTTGATCAGCTCGGCCGTCGGGATATCCGTCACCACGAACGGTGTCTCAAGGAGATATAACGGCCGATATAGATCTTTCATGATCGCCACGGCATGCTCACTCTCCGCACCGATCACGACCCGATTGGGTCGCATGAAATCTTCAATGGCCGACCCTTCACGCAAAAACTCCGGATTGGAGACGATGTCGAAATGATACGCACCCGTTTGCGTGCTTTTGATCACTTCGCGCAATTTCTCCCCGGTCCCAACCGGAACGGTTGATTTGGTTACAATCACTTTGTAGCCCGTCATGTTCCGGGCAATCCCCTTTCCCACTTCTTCGACGTACGATAAATCAGCAGAGCCGTCCCCGCGCGGTGGGGTGCCTACGGCGATGAAAATTACGAGGGCCTTTTCGACCGCCTTGGCGATGTCCGTTGTGAAGCTTAACCGGCCTTCCCGGACACCCTTAGCGACCAACTCCGTGATACCTGGTTCATAAAACGGGATATCGCCCTTCTCGAGTTTCTCGATTCTCCTCGCATCGTTGTCCATACAGGTGACGTTGACGCCGAACTCGGCAAAGCAAGCCCCTGTGACTAACCCGACATACCCGGTTCCGATCACGCTGATATGCATGCCGCCTCCTCTGCAATGCCCCTAAATCGATGGGTAGTATAGCAACGAGTATTGATGCGGGCAATAAATCATCATGATAGCGAGCCATGTCTTGTTCGTTGACTCCGGGAAAACCTGGTGAGTACAATCCTGCGTGCAAACACCATCATGATTACCGCAGCAATCGATACGTTGATCATCGCCGTCTGTCTTTGCGTTGGCCACCCCAAATACTGAACCAATGAGCCACGAAGCCCCACACATCTCTCGTGGCTTTCTCCTGTTCACGGCGCTGATGACAGGTGCCGTCGTGATGGCCCTGGAAATCGTCGGGAGCCGGCTTCTGGCACCGGTATTCGGGAACTCCCTCTATGTCTGGGGGGCATTGATCGGGGTGATCCTGGCCGCGATGAGCAGCGGCTATGCGTTCGGCGGATGGATCTCCGATCGATATTCCGGCGGCATAGTTCTGGCCGCCCTCTTGCTCGCATCAGGCTGCTGGACCTTTCTCGTAGCCTGGGGAAATCAGCCCGTTCTGTTTGAAATCGAGAAGGCCGTGCAGGATCCACGTCTGGGCCCCTGCCTTGCCGCCACCGTACTCCTCGCCCCTCCGGCATTCGGCTTAAGCGGTGTACTGCCGGCAATGCTGCGTCTTGCGGTGGGAGATATGGAGCATGTGGGATTCCACACCGGCCGCATGATTGCCCTCTCAACGGTCGGAAGTCTCGCCGGCACCTGGGGAACCGCATTTTTCCTTCTCTCATGGATCGGCAGCCAGTCATTGGTGGCATGGCTGGGCGGCATTCAGGTCGGACTCGGCCTGTTATGGCTGCTTAAAGGGACCGCCGCCCGTTCGTCGATTCAGATTCTCGCGCTAGGAGGCGCCGTACTGCTGAGTCTCCTGACATTCTCTCCGCTCCAACGACTGAACCAACCGATCCATCAAGAAGACAGTCCTTACCAACAAGTCCGAATTCGTGACGACCAGTTTTTTCGATACCTGATTCTGGATCGGACCTTCCACGCCACAATGTGGAAAGCCGATCCTGTTGCGCTCTTCCTCCCCTATAGCCAGTTGATTGTGTCGTCGTTGGCACTGACGCCCGAACCCAAACGCGGATTGATTCTCGGCCATGGCGGTGGATCACTGGCAAAGTGGCTGGCACACTATCGACCCGATTTGGAGCTGGACGTCGTGGAATTCGATCCGGTCGTCGTCCGCATGGCAGAAGACTTCTTCGACTATCACGCTCCGGATAACCACCATGTTTCGATCAAAGATGGGCGCGCCTTTCTGAATGGAACGGATCATACTTATGACGTCATGTGGATCGATGCTTTTGCGCGGGACATGATCCCATTCCACTTGACCACCGTGGAATTTTTCTCCTTGGTACGCAGACATCTGAACCCCGATGGAGTCCTGGCAGTGAATCTGGCGTCATCCGGCCGTGAAGGTGATCTCTCCCGCGCCGCCGCAGTCGTCCAAACCATGAAACGCGCCTTCCCCACGATTCAAACATTTGCCGTCGAGGGTCCGTGGAAGACGAACATGAGCCAAGCCCGAAACCTGATTTTTTTCGGAGGACGTCCGATTGAAACCGGCTCTACCGAAGATCTTATGTCGAGAATCAGCGATATGGCCGTGAATCGGCAATTGCCGATCGAAGCCGTTTCACTGCTGAGTACTCACCGGACAGAACCCTGGCCGGCAGGTTTCGAATTGACCGATGACTTTGCCCCCTATGATCTCCTCATCGGCAGAGAACGAATCCCGCTGCAATCGGAATAGCGGCGATCCTGCCGGACCGGCACCCTATCGGATGTTGACTCACAAGAGTCATTTCAAATACCCGGATTTGAGACGACCATGAGCAGGGCTGATTCACTCTCCATTCACTTGAGAAAGACCTACGTCCGGACTATCTTGCGGCGCTGTAGCGAGTTATTCCGAGAGAGCCGTTAACCAGACACCTCACAGAACAGGGCACTACCCACACGAACGGCAGGATTTCAGAGGTTCTCTTGGCCGGCAACCCAAATTGAATATCCATCGACGACGGAGTGCAGACTGAAGTGTGTATTTTTTAACATTTCCAGATGCCCCGTACTTTCCACAGTCCTATTCAGGACAATAACC
>JAOUPN010000239.1 GCA_029879905.1 Nitrospira sp.
GCCCCCACCACCCCCAGAGCAGTTCCCCTGGACAGACCCGCGTCCTGTCTCTGTTGCTCCTGAACTCTCCTTCACTCATCGCCAAAATGATCCGGCACGTTCTCGACTCTTCCTGATTTTCCAATGGGTTTCAGGCTCTTTACAGAAATGCTTCCGATGATACGCTTCTTCTATGCGTACAGAACGACTCTCCGACCTTTACCTACTCTCTCTTTTTCTCTGCCCCAAGGCACATGACGCCCTGCGGAGCCATTGCTATTACGCATATGTTAACCGGCTGACGCTCTTGGCTGGCCATTCTCAATAACACAGCGCTACAATCTATCTATGCTGCATCATATTAAAACCACTGATGACCTTCGATGGTTTATCACCCACACGGACAGATTCCGCTCCGGATACGTGACCGATGTGCAGATGTCAAAACGCCGGCTCTTCGATGAAGAATCCGGACATGAGGTCCAGGCAGGCACGACGGTTTCCATCACCATTCGTTACCAAATACACGGACTGATTCGGCTGGCCAAACTGACGATGACCGGAGTCACGGATTTTTCGCTGTTTGAACAGGAAGGGGCGGATTGCTCGTCGCTGGATGTCATTCAAGTCGAATATAGCGGAGGCCGGTTTCGGTTCTGGTTTGACCCACAAGGAGAATTGTATATCGTCTGCGAAGAAGTACAATTTCAGGAAGTATCCGCTCCGATCCTGAATTCGCACCCCATCGTGGAACTGGCCCGCTGGACATTCCAAGGGCAGACGGCTGATGGACCTACGGTCCAGTGGTTGCTGAACCAATTGGACCAATCTGGAATCCCCTGTTCCTGGAGGCCGACGAAACGCGAGTCTGCTATCCACCCGGCAATTGCGTGGGAAGGAGACCTTCTCCCTGCTTGCGACCCCCAGGTATCTCCCACCAACATGGTACATGTGATGGCCTATGGGCCGCATGAGGATCATGGATTCGGGCTGATGCTACGGATACTCGGCGCACGGGACCGGCAAGTGAGCCAAATCCTTGAGGTTCTTGCAGAACATGTGACACAGCATTTTTCTGGAAATTGTCTCGTCGGAACGACGATTATTCCAGGACGAGAATGGGAAAATTGGATGACACAGGACGGTCGATCACGATTGGGGTGAACAACAACGCGAGGGACTACAGGGCGGGTTCATGGGAATAGCTGCCGTTTCCGTTGGAGTAACTCGCCGTCTTCTTGCCGTTTGCGCCAGGTCCCGAGCCGTTTCTTGCCGAATGGGAATTTCCGTGTTTCCCGTTCACACATTCCACCAACGCCCACAACCGAAGCGGATTCACCTTCTGATTGCGAGAAACCTGAAGCGAGGTGCCTTCTAAGACAGTGTCCAAGGAGAGATCCGTCCTCCAACCCAAGTGTTTGGTAATAGGAGAGAGGACGCGCTCCACGGTATTGATCACCTTGTTCCCATTGCTGAAATGGTTCAACATGATGATCCGACCACCGGGCCGACAGACGCGAATCATTTCATTGACAACCTTCCGGTAATCGGGAACCGCCGTCACCACATAGGCCGCCACCACCGTGTCAAAGCTGCTGTCTGCAAACTCCATGGCCCCGGCATCCATGATCTGAAGCTGAACATGTGAGAGATTCTGCTCTTCGGCCCGCTCCTTGGCCTTGGCTAACATCCCCTCAGAGAGATCAATGCCCATCACACTACAATGGCTTGGATACATCGGAAGTGCGATACCGGTACCCACTCCGACTTCAAGAACGGATTCGCCCGGCTGCACGTTCAGATTACGAATGGCTGATTCGCGTCCTTCCTGAAACACTTTTCCGAACACTTGATCGTAGAATCCCGCGTAGTTCGTATAGACTCGTTCAATCTGATCTCGATCCATTGGTCCCTCCAAGCCTCAGACGAATTTCGCCTGCCGATACCTCATGGTATCGGGGAATCAACTACCAAGGTGACGCGGGGAAAAACCTCAAGGCGGGAAATTCCTCTTGATGGCATAGACCCGCCAAAACCGCAAGCGGAGCCTACTCTAGCCAAGTCCCTTCACTGAGTCAATAAACTTCTTCAGTTGCACCTCGCAAAACGGTCCCCAATCTTGCTTTCATCTCTTCTCTATCCCCCCTCAGTCCTGCCTCTCACCCTTTACCTCTTAACTCCTGCCTCTTCACTCCTTACTCCTTACCCTTCACCCCTTACCCCTCACTCTTTACCCTTCACCGGCTGGTGGCTTGATTCAGACCGATCCCCTGTGGGATAGGTACGCGCCATGGTATTAGCCGGCCTCTTTGCAGGGATCCTCTTTCTCGGGCTTATTTTTGGCGATTGGCTGTACTTTGTTCGCCTGACGCCGGATGCCGTCCGTTACGGATGCAATGTCGCAAGGACCAGGGATCGCTGGGCATCAACCACGCTGCCCTCTCTGCGAGATCGATTCGATGCTGACGGCGCCTTGATGCTTCCGCACGGGGTGGCCCGATTCTATCCGGAACTGTCCCAAATCGCGATCAGACCGAAATATCGACTATTTGCTATCGGTTTTCGCACGGCCTGGCCGGTCAAAGGGCTCATTTATCTCTCCGCAGATGATCAGGCGATAGGAGCCCTCTGTATCAAACGAATCCCCTGGTCGTCCGCACTCATCACCCTCTTGTGGTTCGCAGTGGTCTTGATCGGACTCGTGATGTTCGTCGTCGCCTACGCACAGGATGGTGGCTTTGCTTCGCTGCAAGGCTTGATTCTTGGAATCGGGCTCGTGGCCGGCGCATTGGCCGTCATGGCCATCGGCGTGGTGACCGTCGTCATTTCCTACCGCTTGGAGAACAGCCGTCTGACAAAAGTGTATGAGGAGCTACGTGAAGCCGTGCTGAATGAGACCGACCCGTCGACACACCTGCCGCCGCAGGATACGACTGCTGATACGCCTGAAGGCTCCGTACCGCACGACGGTCAAAACAACCGAAGAAAATGATCGTATTCTGTCGGTAAATCCAGAGAGGGTCGGTTCCTCACCAGTCCGCTGATAATCCCACGATGCTTTTTGGCGAGGCCGGACGTTTCGAAGGCTGCACGAAACTGCTCCCATCGCGCGGAGGAGTCGGATGCGACTCGCAGCTGCTCTTCACGAGGCATCGCATGCACTGCCGAGATCAAAGTCCGTACAGCCTTCTCCACACTTTCATAGGGAGGCGCCAATTGCAGTTTGGCGTAAAAAAGGTTGAGATGGCGGCGGAATTCGTCTTTCAGGCTTTCGATCGGATCCGGTTGAGTCGATACAGCGTTTGGCATGGCATTCAACCGAATAATACGGTATGAACTACAGACATCACAACTTTTCAACGGAGGCAGGTATGAACAGGATGTGGAAGGGGTTGCTTAGCATCGTAGCGGTCGCCGTATTGGCCGGTTGTTCATCCGGTTACCATCACCACGGCATGATGGGAGGCGGACATGGGGACGCCTATTGGGAAAAGGGCCGACAGGATATGGAAGGCCTGATCAACCGCACAGTCACGGACCCCGAGAAGGCCAAACAGGTCAACAGTTTGGTGGGCCAGATCATCACCGAGCTGAAGGAAGGGCGGGAGCAGGAACGGGCCTATCACCGGCAACTCTACACCTTGAACGTGAGCTATACGGCGACACCCGACGAATTTTCAAAAATCGTGAACGAAGCAAGTATCCAGCGCTCGCAGAGGTCCGCCAATGTCCTCAGCCTGCGATTCAAGATCAAAGCGTTGCTGACGGCCGATGAATGGAAAGCCATAACGGACAGAATGCTGTCATACAGCTCACGATATCAGCACGGCGGGAGCGGACCGAAAACGGGGTATTAAGAAGGACCGAGGTCAAGGCTGAGGTTAAGGGTGAGTTCGGCAAATTGCAGTTCATTGCTCAGCCTTAACCTTGACCTTAACCTGCTTCCACCGACGCGGCTTTCAGCGGGACAGAGACCCAGGTTGCGCCGGCATCGATCGAGCGATAGAGCCCGCTACCGTTCGTCCCGACATAGAGCGTCTGAGGATCGTATGGCGCCATCGCGAGGGCTCTCACGTTGAGCGTCCCAAGCCCTTGGTTCATTGCCTGCCAGGTCTTTCCGCTATCCACACTTTTCCAGACACCAGCCGGCCCTCCGAGGTACAACAGTGACGAGTCCGTCGGATGGAGCACGAGGCTGCTGATGAAGGGATCCGGCAGAGTCTGACCGATCCGTTCCCATTGTTCGCCTCGGTCCGCCGTACGAAAGAGCCCTTTCGTCGTGCCCGCATAGACCACGTCGGGATTGGTCCGCTCTACCTCAATGGCATTCACACCGAGCGCCATGGCCGCCATCAACTCCGTTTCCGGAATCAAGCCGTTGTTGATTTTCTTCCAATTCATCGCACCGTCGTCGGACCGATAGACTCCACCGGTTGTCCCGCCATATAGCACCAGAGGATCCTTGGAGTTGATCGCAATCGAGGTCACGATATGGACCTCCTTCATGCCGTTCATCCGCTCTTCCCATTGACGACCCGCGTCCTTCGTATAAAAGGCCCCGATGGTCGTCGCGGCATAGATCTGTTCACTGTCCACAGGGTGAGACACGAACTGGTTGACGAACGACACATGTTCCTTCAATCCCACGTTGTGGGCCAGCCACCGTTGCCCGCCGTCCGGACTCTTGTACACCGCGTCACCCATGGTACCCGCATAGACCGTCGCCGGGAGCAGCGGGTCGATTGCCAGCGTCGTCACCCGCCGCGCGCTGAAGCTCGGAAACCTCTCCCAGGTCCCTCCCCCATCACGCGACTTGTATACTGCGTCGTTGGTAGCCACATAGAGAATCTTGGAATTTTTCGGATGCAAGGCGATCGACACAATGGATTCGCTCTCCTTCTGGCAGCCGAGGGAGAGGACGAAGACCAGCAAGAAGACGAATCGAGCGAGAGAATGAGGAGTTCGCATTACCATGGCGTGATAGCGAAAGACTGAACCACAGCCGTCGGATGGGAGTCAAGGCGGGAATACATCCCTCTCAGAGAATACTGGGTGGCTCACCAGGCAAACGCCTCAGAAACATAGTCCCCTTGCAAGAACACCATCGGTTCTACGCATAAGTTAGCCCATCCTATTGCGAGGAAGCCAACTGGGACTTATACTTTATGCAGACGTATTCGAAGTCATAGACGAAACCAGATAATCCATAGCTAGGCACCAACACACGGGACATAGCATGCCGATTATTTCAATGTTTTACGGCATCATCATTCGGATGTACTTGCTCGACAGCAAGCATCACCATCTGCCTCACCTCCACGCCAGGTATGGAGAATTCGAGGCATCGGTTGGGATTGGGGATGCTGAAATCCTCGCCGGTGAACTTCCGCGCAAGCAACTGCGCCTGGTTCAAGCATAGATCGAACTTCATCGGGATGAATTGATGGCTGATTGGGAACTTGCTGTCAGCGGAGAAACTCCGTACAAAATTGACCCTCTGTAAGGTGCAGCTATGTATTGGGATGTCAAAACCGTCACGCCGCTTTCAGATTACCGCCTGTACGTGGAAATTGCAGATGGTCGACGAGGCATCTTCGACGTCAAACCCTATCTCGAT
>JAOUPN010000240.1 GCA_029879905.1 Nitrospira sp.
TTCTCTCCGGATGTGGCACCGGCCACCATGACACCTGGTGCCAAAGAGGGACATTTCGTGAGTCCGGTGGGACCGACATTGAAGACTCGCTGGGAATTTATCGGCTTCCAGTATCGCGCCTGGTCCGGACCGGACACGATCGAGTTTTATTCCTTTTCGTTCTGTCCTGGTGGTTATCCGACCGACACGGACCTTTCAAAATGCTGACAGACATACTGGGGCGTGAAGGCAGACGGCAGTGAATCAAAAATACTTCAGACGAACGGGACACTGTTGTGGGATTGGGTGTTTACCGAGAAGGAACGGTCGGCCTGGCGAATCATCGATTTGGGGCCACCGTCTCCATATAACATGGGTGGCAGTTAACCGCATTATCCATGAACACTTCTACTGCAATCGCCTATGCGCTGCCGTAATAGGTCGTTGGGTGGCAGGCGCACTCCTCGGTCTCTCGACAATGATCGGGACTCTGAGCCTATCGAATAGGTGATGCAGCGTCATGAATGATTCGGGCCAAGAAAGAGGTGAGATGTGGCTTAGTGGAGGTACGGACTATGACCGAGTTGTTCGACCATGACCGGGCGTTGACTCAAGAATCGTTAGCGCTCTAGTATCGAAGCAAGGAGACGGGATCTCCGGCCTTCAAGCCTCCTGAGCGACCGTACTGTTCCATTGAGAGAGCACCAGGACGATTCTCATGTCTTGTTGTACCTGATTCGATATCGCGAACCCTTGCACTCGGACTTGCCGCTCAGGTGGTCCGAAGATACGCCGTACTTGAGTCCCCATCACATAGGGGTTCGTGGAGATACCGCAGCTTGTCGTGACGATCTCCTGCGCTAAGTCCATGAGGCATACCGGAATACCTCGCGCACCCTTCTGAGACATGGATTCCGATTCGAACACATTCAACAATGCGACGGCGCTCCTATCAATGAACAACAAGCGGCAAGAGGAGGACAGAACGATTGTGCCGGTGAGCCCCACAGTCATCACCTGATGATTCTGAAACGACTCCGCAACGGATTGAGACATCGCCATGGACTCCTTGCCGAAGTTGCCCTGATGAGAAGCGAGAGGCCATTGAAACTACAACTTCGGTCGATGGCTCAAATGCTCACTTCCACACGGCAGAGATCCCGATGGGCATGATGAGATTGGTCATACATGCTTTTCCTTAAATGGTATTTTTACTACAAGAATCCTGCCCGTCAGGAACATCTTGAAATACCTTGCCAATAATCTCCTACATTCAATCTGTTGCAACCGTCTCCACTGAGCCGAACACGTATCTGATGAATCCTTTTATATTCACCGATGGAAGAAAAGTATTCAGTGAAATCTCACGGAAAAGACGGATAGAGGATAGAATTACAACAGCTGGACGGTAATATGATCCGGTACGATGACACCCACGTTGCGTGGAGCGCGATCGAATCCTTGATGACTGCGCCGATGCCAACTGGTAACATCTCCACGTAGTTCTGGCAATTCCCCTAGTTCTTTCTCCTCTCGTTTCCTCCTAGACTATCCCTATAAGGGATTGGACATTGCCCGGAGGTGTTATATGGCTATCTCCGCCGTTATAGAGCGTGTTCATAGTGCACTGATGCAATTAGGTACCGATTGTGCGATGGAAGAGGTTGCGGGGCTCTGTCCGGAACTAACGTGGAATCAAGTGTTCCTCGCGGTCGACTATCTGAGCCGGACAGGTCGCATTCGCATTACAACCGACGCCGGCAGGACATATCGAGTCAAGGCCTATCGTGCCGGAAACACCAGGGCTCAGCATGCATCAACGGTTCCCTAGTTCACCCGCCTTCGCAGGAAGCCATGGCCAGAAGGCTGTGGAGGAATGCGTAGCGGGTGTCCTCCGACCCGTCGGCCAAAGCCTATGGGCGGCGTGCCGAAGCCTTGGCGAAGGAGGACATGCTTCCAGCCTTCGTAGCCTATCGGCTACTTCGGCGGAGTAGGCTCGGCGAGGTGTCGACGAAGGCTCAAAAGAGGCTACGGCTGGCAGGCTGTGAGGCTGTGAGGCTCCACAAACGCCATTTGGATGTGTGAAACGTTACACGTGGAGCCCCACGGCTTTCCATCGTGGATTCCTGCAGAGGTAGGTGAAGGGTGGCGGAATGTCATGCCACTGGAATTTCCTCTCTTCTCCTCTCACGTTTCACCTTTCACGGATTGAGAGAGCGATACGGGCAGAATTGTTTTCCGTGCGGCTAGGAGATTCCCTAGGCCCATCTACGGTAAGGATGCGATAGAGTGCCTGCTCCTTAGGGTACCATGATATATTTGGCCTGAACATCTCGATGAATCGCTCTCACAATCTATCAGCCATAGTAAGGGCCACTTCATTAGGAACAGATGCCGCAAAGCCCATGGATTCACAAACAGTTCATGAAGTGACTCGAAACGTGAGCGCCCCGGATTCAGAAGCCTGCTGTACCCACCAGCGTCTCATTGATGATGTCCGAACCAGAAGCGGCAGGCTCACAGGAAAGGTGCGCTGTCTTGAATGCGGGACCATATTCAATGACCCCTACAAGCATACGACATAGTTTGCTGAGTAGCAGATAACCGGCTTCTCTACGCTCCCTGCACCTTCGTGAAACCGATGCAACCCCGGTAACTCCTTTTGACATCCGCATAGATCATGTACACCTCTCCAGATCCACATCCCACGGCGTCTTATACATACACCGGCCCCAAACTAGCTGATATCGGCTAAGTCTCGCCTATCATTTTCTACAATCGCTTCCTCCAATCGATGGCGTAAACATTCGACCTGATGTAATTCGGGCCTCTGACCCTGTTGCACCAAGGCATAGAGTTCCGCCACACAGGCGAAGAGAGAAGATGTGCGCAATATGCCGCTCACGCCTTTCAAATCATGACAATAGGCTTCCCAGTCCGCCAAATCCGATTCCGGAGTCAACTCCTGCAAGCGACTCGCTGCTGTGGTGTAGTAGGCTTGGGCTTTTTCTGTCAGTACATGATTGAGTTCGTCTGTGCTTTCTAGACGAAAAGCGGCATCCGCCGAATGACTGATCGGTGAGTCCTCCTGACCGGTGGATGGGACATAACCGGACAGACCAGCCGTCGGTCGAGTCTGCATAGGACGCCGATCGGCCGGCAACCATTTGGCTAATGTCACGATCAGTTGGTCGGAATCTATCGGTTTGGTCAGATGACTCGTCATACCTGCCTGGATCGTGCTGACTTGGTCCTGTGCCATCGCCATGGCCGTCATGGCAATGATGGGCAGAGACGTCAGCCGTTCATGCCCGGCGGTCTGCCCCAATGCCCGGATGTGCCGAGTCGCCTCCAATCCGTCCATGACCGGCATCTGCACATCCATTAAGACGACGTCATAGTCGCCTGCTTGCACCTTCGCCACTGCCTCTGCACCATTGACGGCCTCATGCACCACCAGATGCATGCCGGTCAACAATTGTGTGATGAATTCGCGATTGAGATCGTTATCTTCCACCAACAAGACCTGGGCGCCGCCAAAATCATGGCTCGTATCGGCCAACGTACCGCGCTCCTCATACTGACACCGATTGGAAAGACCATTATGCCCCAACGCCCCCGTAACACCGTCAAGCAATGTAGCAGGAGAGATAGGCTTGGCCAGGATATGCTCCACTCCGATCTCTCGAATCTGCCTGAGTACGGATGCATGTCCATAGGCCGTCATCACCAGAAATGCCTTAGGTTGTTGCATGTTCGTGTCGGCACGGATGCGGCGAATGGTCTCACCGCCGTTCATGTCGGGCATACTCCAATCCATCACCACCACATCGAAGGGTGAGCCGAGCGCAGTCTGCTTGAGGATGGCCAGAGCCTCTGCACCGCTCGGCGCGACTTGGACCTCCATGCGGAACCGGCGCAGCATCTCGGCGACAATCTCCCGTGCTGCGGCATTGTCGTCCACCACTAAAATACGAGTGCCGTGCAGCAACGGCCCCGCCTTTTCCGACAGCGCCCGCTGACTGACCTGGGCGCGTGTCGAAACCATAAGCGGGACAGTGCCACAGAATAGACTACCTTTCCCAGGCTGGCTCTCGACCAGCCAAATACGCCCACCCATCAGGTCCATCACGTGCTTACTGATCGCCAGTCCCAGACCGGTACCACCGAACCGGCGCGTGGTCGATTGATCGGCCTGCGAGAATTTCTGAAATAGTTTGGCCTGAACATCAGGCGCCATGCCGATGCCGGTGTCACGCACCGAAAACTGTACCGTCACGTGAGTATCCGTTTTGCTCTTCAACTGCACAACCAGCTCGACGTCCCCCCTATCGGTAAACTTGATGGCATTGGTACACAGATTCAGCAACACCTGCTCCAGCCGGTATGGGTCGCCGATCAGTATGGGAGGAATCGTAGGGTCGTACCGCATGAGCAGTTCGATGTGCTTCGCGTCAGCTTGCGAGCCGACAGCGTTGCCCACCTGTTCCAGCACTCGATCAAAATCGAACTCGATCTCCTCGATCTGAAACTTGCCCGCCTCAATTCTGGACAAGTCGAGGATATCGTTGACGAGGTTGATAAGCGATTGGGCAGCACCGTGTGCCTTGCTCACATAGCTCTGGACGATCGGGGTGAGATCCTGATTCAACGCCAAATACAGCATGCCCAGGGTGGCATTCAGAGGAGTGCGAATCTCGTGGCTTATATTAGCCAGAAAATTGCTTTGGGTCTGGCTGGCGGCTTCGGCGGCTTCGCGAGCTAATACCAAATCCGTCGTCCGTTGTTGCACCTCTTCTTCGAGATACGTTTTATACTGCATCAGATCGGCTTCGGCCTGCTTGTGCTTGGTAATGTCACAGGCGCTGGCATAAATCATCACCCCGACCGGATAGGCACGCCACTCAATCCAGCGATAGTTCCCGTCCCTGTGCCGGTAACGGTTGGTGAAATTGATGACCGAAGTCTGCGCCGATAAGGTAGACATCGCCTGCCTGGTGGCCTGTTGATCGTCAGGGTGAACCAGATCCAGAAACGGCTGCCCCAGTAACTCCGACACCGGATACCCCAATGTATGTTCCCATTCAGGATTCAATTTACGGAAGTAGCCATTCATGTCGACGATGCACAAGAGATCCAATGAGGATGAAAAATAGTGTTCGAGCTCCTCGGATTGCTTGCGCAACCGCTCTTCGCGATTCGCCACGACCGCCGACATGTCATTGAGGCTGGTCACGATCGGCAAGAACTCTTCATAGGTATCCAGGGCTTCCAGCTTGCGGTATTTTCCCTCCACGACTTCATTCAGAGAATCAATCAATGTATCCATGGGTTTCTTTAATCGACGGGACACCACCCACCGCATGACCACAAACAAGACGACAATCAGCAAGCCGGCCACGCCGATGCTGGTGAAGATCAACCGCCGGTTCTCTTCCTGATAGAGCTGGACGTCCAACCCTATTTGCGCACGACCGACGACGTTTCCATGATGCTTGATCATGATATCTCGCGTGATGAGTTCTCCATCTTGTTTCCCATGTCGGTAGATGATTCGCTCGTTCTCATCACGAATCGCAACGAATGCGAGATCGGCATTCGTACTGATCGCG
>JAOUPN010000046.1 GCA_029879905.1 Nitrospira sp.
GATGACGTCGGCCACGAGATGAAACCGGTCGAGATCATTCATCACCGCCATGTCGAACGGCGTCGAGGTCGTGCCCTCTTCCTTGTAGCCGCGCACATGCAAGTTCTTGTGATTGGTCCGCCGGTAGGTCAGCCGATGAATCAGCCAGGGATAGCCGTGGAAGGCAAAGATGGTCGGCTTGTCGGTCGTGAACAACGCGTCGAATTCTCTGTCGGACAAGCCGTTCGGATGTTCGGATGGGGGCTGCAGCTTCATCAAGTCCACCACGTTGACTACGCGCACATGGACATCCGGCAGATGCTCACGCATGAAGGACACAGCCGCCAAGGTTTCCATCGTCGGCACATCGCCGCAGCAGGCCATAACCACATCCGGCTCACTGTTTTGGTCATTACTGGCCCATTTCCAGATGCCGATACCGGCCGTGCAATGGGTCACTGCTTCGTCCATGGTAAGCCACTGTGGCGATTTCTGCTTCCCGGCCACGATGACGTTCACCAAATTCCGGCTGCGCAAACAGTGGTCCGTCACCCATAACAAGGAATTGGCATCGGGCGGCAGGTACACACGGATGATCTCACCTTTCTTGTTCACGACATGGTCGATAAAGCCGGGATCTTGATGGCTGAATCCATTGTGATCCTGCCGCCACACGTGAGAACTCAGGAGATAATTTAATGAAGCGATCGGCCGCCGCCAGGGAATGTGGTTGCAGACCTTGAGCCACTTGGCATGTTGATTGAACATCGAATCGATGATGTGAATGAAGGCTTCATAACAGGAAAAGAAGCCGTGCCGCCCGGTCAGGAGATAGCCCTCCAGCCATCCCTGACACTGGTGCTCACTTAGCATCTCCATCACCCTGCCGTCCGGTGCGAGATGATCGTCGTATGAGAACCGGTCGGCCATCCAAGCTCGATTGGTCACCTCCAAAACATCTTGCCAGCGGTTTGAGTTGTTCTCATCGGGACTAAATAAACGGAAATTCCGACTCGCCAAATTCAGTTTCATCGTATCTCGCAAGAAGCCCCCCATCATGCGTGTCGCCTCTGCCACAACCACACCTGGTTGTTTGACCGCCACCGCATACCGACGATAATCAGGCAGGCGGAGATCCCTGAGCAGCAGCCCGCCGTTGGCATGGGGATTGGCGCTCATACGGCGGTCTCCCTGAGGTGCGAGGTCCGCGAGTTCCTTCTTGAAAGCTCCCGTCTTGTCGAAGAGATCTTGAGGCCTGTAGCTTTTCATCCACTGCTCAAGAATCTTGATATGGTCCGGTTTGTCCATATCGCCCATGGGGACTTGATGACTTCGCCAAAAGTCCTCCGTCTTCTTGCCGTCAATCTGGGATGGGCCGGTCCAACCCTTTGGCGTCCTGAGTACGATCATCGGCCAGCGTGGCCGTTCCTTCACACCGTTCTTCCTCGCCCGGACCTGGATGCGGCGAATCTCATCGAGACAGATGTCGAGCGTGGAGGCCATGAGTCGGTGCATCGTTCGCGGGTTACGCCCCTCGACGACATAGGGCACGTAGCCATACCCGCGAAACAATTGTTCCAATTCGTCATGACTGATTCTGGCCAGGACGGTTGGATTGGCAATCTTGTACCCGTTCAGATGGAGAATTGGGAGCACGGCACCATCGGTGGCCGGGTTGAGAAACTTGTTGGAGTGCCAACTTGTCGCAAGCGGGCCGGTCTCCGCCTCTCCGTCTCCGACGACACAGGCCGCAATGAGATCCGGATTATCGAATACGGCTCCGTAGGCATGAGAAAGCGCATACCCCAGTTCGCCACCTTCGTGGATGGAACCGGGTGTCTCGGGCGCCACATGGCTAGGGATGCCACCCGGGAAGGAAAACTGTTTGAACAGCCGCTTTAGGCCCGGCTCATCCTGCGAGATATTCGTATAGACCTCGCTGTAGGTACCTTCAAGATACGCATTCGCAACAAGGCCTGGCCCGCCGTGACCGGGCCCTGTAATGTAGATCATGTCGAGATCACGTTCGTTGATCAACCGGTTCAGATGTACGTAGATAAAGTTCAAACCCGGTGTCGTGCCCCAATGGCCGAGCAAGCGCGGTTTGATATGGGTACGTTTCAGTGGCTCCCTCAGCAAGGCGTTGTCATAGAGATAGATCTGCCCGACCGACAGATAATTGGCCGCCCGCCAATAGGCATCCATCTTTTTCAACAGATCCGGACTCAGCGATGTTGCGATCTTCCTTACCATGCCACCTCACTCTCTTGTTGGGTTCATTCCGAGCACCCCTACGACCGATTCCGCCATTTCACGCTCTTCATCCGTTTGAATCACTCGAACAGTCACAGAACTGTTCTCTGCAGATATCACCGGAGCATCGGCTTCGTTGCGTGTCCGATCGAGCACAATCCCAAGAAACTCCAATCCCTCGCAGATTCGCGCACGGACAACCGGCGAATGTTCCCCGATGCCGGCGCTGAAAACCAACGTATCCACTCCGCCCAAGGCCGCAGCAAACGACCCGACGGCTTTTTTCACCTGATAGCAAAACAGGGCGACCGCCTCCGCCGCCTTCGAGTTGGTCTCTTCTTCCTTGAGCAGGTCGCGCATATCAGAGCTACATTCCGAAATCCCGAGTAAGCCCGATTCGCTGTTCACCATCCGCTGGAACCGATCCACACTCATACCCTCAGTCCGCGCCAGATAGGAGACCAAACCAGGATCGAGGTCGCCGGAGCGGCGGCTCATCGGCACACCGGCTGCCGGAGTAAACCCCATCGTTGTATCGACCGGCTTTCCATCTTTGACCGCCGCCAAGCTCACGCCGTTGCCGAGATGCGCAAGAATCACACGGCCGCTGGCTTCGCCAGACCTGCCGATTCTGGATAGCTCTTTCATAAGAAAGGCATAGGACAGACCATGAAAGCCATACCGTTGCACCCCCTGTTGCTCATACCGTCTCGGAATCGGCAGGAGGCGGGAGACGGTGGGTATGTCGCGGTGAAAGGCCGTATCAAAGCAGGCGACGTGCGGAATATCCGGATACCGCCGCACACATTCCTTGATCAAGGCGATCTCGGCCGGCAGATGCTCCGGATCATACGGACTCAGCCGTTGCAAGGCCTCCATAACAGTCGGCGTCACTCGTTGCGGCGCACGATACTCCCTGCCGCCATGCACAACCCTGTGCCCGATTGCCGCCAACGGCTCTCGTTTGAGTCTGTCTTTCAGATACTCCAGCATCGGTTCGAGACAGGCCGCATGATCAGGGGCATCGACAATCCGGCGATCAGTGTCTCCGGCGCTGGTTCGTATCGACATGACCGCACCGGATGACGATCCAATCCGATCGATCAAGCCGGACAGTTCGCGAACAGGGATTGCTTCCACGCGGGAAAGGGCAAACTTCAGCGTCGATGATCCCCCATTGATCGTCAGAATACACCCACCCTTTGCATCTGAACCTGATTCTCTCATCCTTGTTCAGCCATCCGGCTCTCCCCATGACTGTCATGTCCTTTATCCACGGCGGACATATTCACCGGTCAGCCGATAGGCATTGTGGAGATACTGCGACACCATACGTTGGGTATTAAAGAACCCACCGTTCAGCGCAATCGCATGACGCATGATCTCGATGAACCGTGCTCGGTCCCGATAAAAACAAGGCAGGATCTTTTCTTCCAGTTTGTAGTAGAGCTCCGCCGCGTGACAAGCATCCATGCCTCCGTTCGGCTCCATGCAGGCATCCACTCGATCACCGATCGACCACCCGGTCACGTCTTCCACATGCCCTTCGATCCACCACCCATCAAGTACGCTGAAACTGGGCACGCCGTTGACCGCCGCCTTCATGCCGCTCGTCCCTGACGCTTCCCTCGGAGGAAGCGGCGTATTCAGCCACACGTCCGCCCCGGCGCACACAAGTTTCGCAATCGTCATGTCGTAATTTGGGAGGTAGGCCACCGCCATCTTGCCCCGCAAGTGGTCACGGAACTCATGGATTCTGCGAATCACATCTTTCCCATCTTGATCGCGCGGGTGGGCTTTACCGGCGAAGACAATTTGTATAGGCCCGCCCTGTTCCGCAATCGTAGCCAGTCGCTCAATGTCATGAAAGATCAAGGTTCCCCGCTTGTAGGCCGCCGCCCGCCTGGCACAGCCGATCGTCAGCACATCACGGTCGAATCCAGCATTCGTCTCCCGGTTCACATAATCGACCAATGCCCGTCTCGCGGTGACATGCGCATCCCAGATTTCTTGAGCCGGAATTTTGATCGCGTACCGAAGGGAGAGATGATCGCGCCGCCAGTCAGGCAGATGCTTGTCATAGAGCGATTGAAACGGCAGAGCGGCCCAGGTCACCGCGTGAACGCCGTTGGTAATCGAGTGAATCGGGTAACCGGGGAAAAGGCTGTTTGAGACTTCGCCATGCTTCATCGCGACCCCGTTGACGAAGCGTGAACCGCGCAGCGCCAGCTGTGTCATGTTCAAACCGTGCTCATGATCACAGGCTTTGAGCCACGAACAGCGCCGGTCACCGAGGACGCGATGTCCTAAGTCCGGAGGAAATTGATCATGACCCGCCGGCACCGGCGTATGCGTCGTAAAGACACATTGTTCCCTGACAGCGTCGATGAGGTCGGGAGGGACCGTTTGCTCTTGTGTGCGTGAAGCCAGTTTTTCTTCCAGCAGCGCGAGTACCAGCAATGCCGCGTGCCCTTCGTTCATATGAAACCGGCGAAGGTGTCCATAGCCCAACGCCCGCAGCATGCGATAGCCACCGATTCCCAGCACCACTTCCTGACAGAGTCGATAGTAGTCGTCGCCGCCGTAGAGCCTGTCGGTCAGCGTCCGATCCCAGGGCTGGTTTTCCGGAAGATCCGTATCGAGCAGGTAGACAAGTACTTCACCTCCCGACTCGCCTCTCACGCGAAATTGCCAGGCCCCGACGTACACTGTCCGATTCTCAATCTCGACCGTCACGTGCTGATTCACGCGATTGCAGAAATCATTGATCGGCCATGCCACCGGCTCTTCATGCTGCACGCCACGCTCGTCCAGCCGCTGATAAAAATACCCGCGCCGGTGCAACAGAGTCACCGCCACCATAGGAATGTCCAGGTCAGCGGCGGATCGAATGGTATCCCCCGCCAGCACACCGAGCCCGCCTGCATAGGTCGGCATACTCGGGTCGAGGCCAATCTCCATGGAAAAGTAGGCAACAAGCGGCTGTTCGGCCCCGGCTGCTTTGAGAAGTTGTCCGTCAGTCATGGCAATGCCTCCATGGTGATTCCGCTTATGCTATCGATGCGTTCCCCACCTCCAGGAAATTGTTCGCTTAAGACAATTACAGCAGCAGCCCTGGATTCTTTCGATGCTCATACGTCATCAATGAGGGAGAGAACAAACAGGAACGTCGTATTGTAGCCGGCATGACCGGCCCACGATATCACCCACGACTCGGAGGCTCGCCGAAGCTCGCCGAGCAGCAGCCCCACCCACACCATATACACACTCTGCAACAGATAAAACAGCCCATCGACTTCTCCTCCGATGAGTAATGGTCCCAGGTGCGCGCCGCCGAAGGCAACCGCCGTCGCGAGAATGGTTCCCTTCGAAGAAATGTTCTGCTGTTCCAGCCATCTGAATAGAATTTGCCGAAAGAGTAATTCTTCTACTCCTGTCACAGCCATCAAGCCAGGAAGGAGCATCACGATATCGAGCGAGATTCGATCCTAGGGTGTGGGGATCTTGGTCAGCCTGAGCACGTATACGGCAAGCATCGCGTTTGCAAGAAGGAGGCTCAACAGCACGGCCCAATATCCAACCGGTCGTCTTGGCCTAATATTCCAGCCAGGTTGAACAAACACAATCCCGGCAATCAGCGTGAACACAAGAATCACGGTGCCCGCTGTACCTCCGGGAAAGAATATCTGCGAACCCCAGAGGAGGAGATAGAATCCAAGGACGGCTATGATGAATCGCGCCAACAGCCTCTGCATTTACCACCCTCAACCCATCGTCCTTACGCCGGCAGCACATACTGTCGTGCATAGCCCCACGCCATATGCCATTCGGCATAATAGGCCAGACGCAGACATACATCGCGATAAAGTCATACCTCCGAAATAGTGCAAACTGAAGCACGTTGAACGCCAAGACATGCAACCCCACATACGCATCTACCCAAGAAAGCGCGCTTTCGGATGACCTCCAGCTCAATTGAAAGATCGGCTCGATACATGACGCGAGGACGATACAGAGCCAGACTAACCCGGTTGGGTTTCGATCCTTGAATAGCAGGTCAAGGAATGTCACGAGGATCGAAAGAGGGAGCAGGTGAAATACGATTTCCGCGACATAGGCAATGGCTGGATAGAACAGCAACGACTGCGGAGGCGGAACATGTTGGTAGGGGAAGATGATCACATAATCCACAAGCACGATGCCCACGGCAAACAACGTGGCACACGCCGAGGACCATACCACTCCCCTCAGGCCCTCTTTTCTCGAATACATCTCAAACCACCCACTTGAGGACAGAACACCAAGGGAGACCACTCCGAGAACGCTGATGACGGAGACGGCGAGCACAGGAGGGATGTTTCGGAAAAAAGGCTGAAACACCGGAGTGGATGAGTAGGACAGGATACCCGTGAACCCGATGGCTCCTAGAGACAAGAGTACAACGACCAAGTTTTGCCGTCGATCACCCCAAGCCATAGTTGGATGTCTCGCCATCGTCATCCTCAATGACTGTCCGCCTCTGATCACGCGGAAGACGCCAGCACCACCGGTCGCACCAGTTCCACCATCAACCGGTTAAACTTCGCTGAATCTTCAGTCGAAGGGTCGTGGCCGGACGCTTCACACCAGAAGACCCATTATCCGGCAGACCGAATTCTGCTCGACGATGAAACGAACATGATCACACTCTCTCTGGGCCGACGATCATGGGACACGTGCAAGGAGAGAGCCGTTAACACACCAAGCTGTAGCAATTTCCTTACAGACCGGATAATTCATGAAGGGGAGATGTGAGGTGGGGAACTTTAGCGTTCGCTGAGTGGAATCTTGCAACAGGAGTCGGTTTACGTCTGTCGCAGAACGCGACAACGATGACATGAGGCTATTCGATATAAGAAGAGCGGCCGGTAGATGGCTTAATCGCGTCTCAGTTGCTGGTAGCCGTTCTTCCCTGCCGCCGTCAGGGGATCCCCGTACTTGGCCAAGACGGTATCCTCTGCAGGTTTCGACAAGGCCCCCTTGGCCCAGAGGAGCCCTCCACGTGCCAACACATAATCGTATTGTGCACGATAGAGTTCATACGCCGCCTCGACGGCGTTCTGCTCTCGCATATTCACAAAGAGAATGCTGGTGACGCCCATGTCGAATCGTTTGCGCTCACCTGCCTCCAACGTCTTGGCCAACCGGTACGATTCCGTCGCGGCCCGCACCCGATCTCTGGCCCGTACGATCGCCGAATACCAGTTGTCCACATCGACGCTGACGCGTTGCTCGTAATATTGCTGTTTCAAGACTAGTTGTTGTTGGTCGGCTTCGGCATACATCACCTTGCCGCGACCGTCCCGCTGGAAGATCGGCATCGCAAACTGCGCTCCGTACCGATACCCGACACCGACAGTCCAGTCTCCCGGGGTTTCCATTCGTCCCCCATCAAAGTTGAGCTTCGGAAGCAGGGAGTTCTTGGCGAGCTTGAGGTCGATATTGTTTATCTTGGCTTCGATGTAGAGAGCCCGTACTTCCGGCCGATCTTCCTTGGCCGCGACCTTGGCAGCGGTGATCTCCTCCTCAGTCGGCAGCGGTGTCTCACCCGTAAACTCCGGCGCCCATTCGGGGAGCGGCGTCACCGGCTCGCCATGCTCCCAGAGAAAGAGGGAGAGATTGTACTGTTCATATTCCACCTTTCGTTGGGCGGCGATAGCGGCTTCTCGGCGGCGCTGCACTTCTTGGCCCGCTTCGGCGACATCGAGCGCGGCAATCTTACCGGCCCTGGCCTGACCTTCCATCTGGACCAATCGGGCTTCGGCAACGGCCAGATTTTGCTTCCGCACCTCAGCCTGCTTGACGGCCACCTGCCAATCCCAGTACTGCACGGCTCCTGCCAAATAGAGATCCTGCCGCTTCTGCGCCACCTGGATCTCCGCCATCGGCCCGGCGAGCTCGGCCTTCTGAAACTCAGCATACTCTTCGTTGATCATGAAGCCGCGCAGCAGTTTAAACGACCCGCCGACGATGAATTGTTGCTGATTATAGTAGCCGTGTAGATCAGGGATAATGGCTGAAACATTGTGCATCTGGCGATCCCCAAAGCCGTTGCGGATTCCCCCATGGACCTTGAGTCCCCAAGGATGTCCGACCTCAAGCTTGGAGTCGTTGTAGCCCGACGTCGACTCATGCTGGACGGATAGAAAATTCCACACCTGGTACCGATCAACCTCTGTGTTGTTCTTGAACGTCGGTTCCCAGGCTCCAAGCGCTTTCAGAATCTTTGCACGAGCCTCTTTCCGTGCAACTCCCTCTCCCCGAAGCAAGGGATGGGTTAACTCGATTCTGGCCAGGACCTCCTCGATGGTCAGGGGCGTGGTGCGGGTCGACTCAACCGGCACCGAATTCGACACGGCATGCGAGGCGCTCACCGGTTCCGCCGGTGTTGTCACGGGAAGCAGGAGAATCAGAACCCCTAGAAGCAGGATGATCATGGCGTCTCCCTTGGTGTGCAACTATGGTAGGCCCTTGGCAAGGTGGAGTTCATGCGTCATGACACCTTGCTATCTGTGGGCGCTACTCTAGACCGCTGTCTGCACCATGGGTACTATCGTTTGATCTAGGTTCCGGAGAAAATATTGCCTGCCCATCTGACCTAAGAGGGCGAGGCTGAAGGTGGGTGTTTGAGTCGGTGGGGGCAACAGATTCGTAGGAACCCACTTCAATATGGTCCCCAAGAGCGAATCATCCGGGAAGAAGTAATCAACTACAGCTGGTCACACGTAAAGCCTTGGACGATGGCATAGCGCATCAACTCCGCCGTCGTATGGATATTCAATTGTTGCATGAGGCACGCCTTATGAAACTGGGCGGTCTTCACGGATATGTCCAGAAGCGTGGCAATCTCCTTGGTGCCCTTCCCTTCGCCGATGAGTTGCAGGATTTCACGCTGACGGGGTGTCAATTCTGCGACGGCCCCCTTCATGTCCTGTGTCGTCTTGGGATTCAGCGCTTGGTCGATCACCGGCTTGGCAATCGAGGGCGTGAGATAGTGTTTCCCGCTCAAAACAGCTTTGATCGCCTGAGGCAATTCGAATACAGCCGACTGTTTCAACAGAAATCCTTGGGCACCTACCTTGAATGCTTCCATAGCATATCGGGGGCTCGCATGCATGGTCAGGTAGAGTAGTTTTGTCTTAGGCAGGGATTTCTTCAGCTGCCGGGCGGCTTCGAGACCGTTCAATAAGGGCATGGAAATATCGAGGATGATGAGGTCAGGCTTGAGCCGCCCCGCCGCCTCAAGCAAGGCCCGGCCGTTCTCGACGGTTTCTACGACCTCACACTGATCTTCGATCAGCTTGTGCAACCCGGCGAGGACGATGGAATGGTCGTCGGCCATCAGCACTCGCGGCTTCTGCGATAAATTCATGTTGCTTCCCTCACTAGCTCTGAAACATTTTGCGGTTTCAGGGGGATCCATGCATGGATCTCCGTCCCGTCACCTGGCTTTGTCCTCACGCGAAACGTGCCCGTGAGAGCCTTGACACGCTCCTCCATGCTGGTCAACCCCAGTCCCTTCCGCTCGGGGCTATTGTGCGAGGGTTTAAAACCACGTCCATCGTCATGGACGCAGAGCCCCACTCCTTGTCCTGTCCGTAGCAAGCGGACAACCACACTGGTAGCCGCAGCATGTTTCCTGACGTTCTGCAGGCTTTCCTGCAACACTCGATAGATGCATGTCGCGTAGTCGAGAGACAGGTCTGCCGGAATGTTGCGAACCGTGACGTCTGTTTTTAGGCCCGTCCGTTCTTCAAACTCGTCCACAAGCTCACAGGCTGCCGCCTCCAGACCAGCATGTTCCAGAAGTGAAGGGTGCAACTGATGAACCAGTCCCTGGAGATCTGTCGTCAGTTCCTGTGCACGCGTACTGAGCTGGCAAACACGAGCCGCATGCGTGGAATCCGAATCTGATGATCCACAACTCAGATTCTGGAGATCGATCGTCAATGCAACCATACGTTGCGTGATGTCATCATGCAGGTCCCTCGCAACCCGTCTCCGCTCCTCCTCCTGTGCGATCAGCAACCTCGATGCCAGATCTTCCAATCTTGCCCGCTGCCGATACAGCTCTTCTTCAACCTGTTTACGCCGGCTGATGTCCTCTGCAAAAATAACGATGCCCCCAACCAGACCATCGTTCACTCGCCAGGGTCGCACTTCCCAACGAAGCCATTGTTCAGCACCCGTAGCCCACACAAAGCGGTCCTCTTCTTCCCGCACGATTTCGCCGGCCAAGCCACGCCGATGGGCCTCTTTCCACTGTTCAGGGATTTCAGGACCCACCTCACCGTGCGACCGACCGATCACATCTTCCGTGATCCCATAATCGGTCATCCACCGCCGGCTCAAGGCGAGATAGTGCATGTCTCGGTCGAACATAGCGAGTGCCACCGGCGCATAGTTGATGAACAAGCGCAACCGCTCCTCACTCTGATCCCTTGCCTCTTGCATCACAGCAACCTGCCGTGCCGATTGTTTTTGAATGACCAAGAGAGCAGCGACAACGAGCAATAGTGCCGAGGCAATGGCCCGGTCTACCTCCACCGCGATAGTGACCTCGCCCGGAGACAAGACTACTCCCAACGCTATCAGGAAGAGGGAACAACCAGCGATGACGGCAGTAATTCGTGAGCCTGGCACCAACCAGGTGAGCAGTATGGGGATCACATACAGCATCGGTACCGCGATGCCGCGTGGGGTGAACATATCGAGAACGAAGATCGCTACTGCAGCCGCAATGGTCCAGCCGACTGACGGTATGTTCACAACCTCAGTCCTCATTTGAAGGTAGAATTCGTCGATTGTAGATTCGTTGGTATCAACCAAGCAAGAGGCCAGTCCTCGGAAAGCGATCAAACCTGGTACGTTATCCAGGCAAACCTAGGCGAAAGCCTAGGTACGCAAGATGGGCATTCGATGGCTTCAGGAATACCCTCTTACCTGTCGCCTCTTGCACGGATCGTCAAGATTGAGCGTACTGTTGGTGGGGTTCAATACGGCAAGAACATCGAGTTGTCCTCTATCCTCTCTGCCTATTTTCCATTATTCCAACTGTTTGCGGAACCGCCATAGGCCGAAGCCGAACAGCGCCCCACCCAACAGGGCCATCGCCAAGATGGAATCCCACAATACGTCGAAGCCGACTCCTTTGAGCAAAATTCCATACGTCACGTCGCCGTAGTACCGAAGTGGAGACAGTGCCATGAGGGACTGGACCCACGAGGGCATCGCTTCATACGGCGTTGCAATCCCAGAGAGCAACAACATCGGCGCGATCACCAGCAAGGCAATCATCCCCACCTGCGCCTGGTTCCTCGTCACCGTGGCGGCAAATAGGCCGAGGCCAGCTGTGGTGAAACTATAGAGCGCGGTCAGGACGAAGAAGAGCGCGACACTGCCCTTGACCGGCACACCAAACACCGGTTTGAGAACGGTTACCATCGCAAGCGCCGTGGCAGCCAGAATCACCAACGTCATGGCCAGCACCTTGGATAGCATGATTTGGAGAGGGGTGACGGGTGACACGAGCAGCTGCTCCACAGTGCCGTGTTCTTTTTCCCGAACCAATGCCGCCGCGGGCAGGAGAAACCCGAACAGCGTGATCATACGCAAGATATGGGCGATCGACTGGAACCAGGTTTCATCCTGATTCTGGTTGTACCACACCCGATGGGCGCTCTCGATGCTCGGCATATCCAAGAGGTTGCCTGAAGAACCAAAACGGAGCGACGCCAGATCATGGGAAAACCCCCCGACAATACGCGCTGCATAGGAAGCCGCCGACAGTCCTTGCGGCGCATTGGTCGTATCGATCTGCAACTGCACCGACACCGGCTCACCCCCGCCGATGGACTCATGAAACCGCGATGGAATGTCCAGAAAAAGCATCGCCGTTCCTTGGTCCAATCGCTTCACCCCTTCCTTTGGATCCTGCACTTCTCCCTCGAACTGAAAATAGGGCTCCTGAAACCGATGGATCAGCTCGCGCGAGGATGCACTGTGGTCACCGTCATGGACCAACAGACGAGCATTGCTCAATTGCATCGAGATCCCCGCACCGCTGATATAGGCCGAAAGGGAGAATGAATAGATCAAGAACAGCAGCAAGGGAACGTCGCGCCTCAGCTGCAACAATTCCTTCCTGGTCATCACGAAGAGACGGAGCGTCCACAAACGGACTGCTCCGAACTTCGCCACATTGCCGCTATTCACTCGCCTCCTTGCTCCGGTCCAGGCATGGAACCGACTTCACAGGCTACGAAACACTTATCACCACAAAGCCGAAATCGTGACGTTGGAACGTCTTGGCCCACTCAGAAACACCAAACAGAATGCTCAAAAAGGCCAACGGTCTCACCTACACAGCTCTGACGCGCCAAGATACGCCGTTCCGCAAGTACGACCGCAGCGAGCAAAAGCGAACAGGCTGAGACCGAGGTTCAGGGTAAGGGGCAAATCTTTTTACCGTAATCTTAGCCTCAACCTTGACCTCAAAGAATCCGGCTAACGGCTTCAGCAATCGATTAGGATTTCGGCCGTTTTGTGAAGAGGCCGTAGGCGACCAACCGCAATGCCGCAGCCAGACCTGCCAGCGCAAGCAGATCCGTCCACATGGCGCTCGGGCCAAACCCCTTCAGAAAACTCGCTCGCACCACATCGGTGTAGTACATACCGGGGAACAGATGGGCCTGCATCTGAGCCCCAGGACTCAACGACGACACCGGCACTAAAAGGCCCGAGAAGAGCAGGGTCGGAACCATTGCGATAATGATCGAGATGATCAGGGCCGCCATCTGAGTCCGCACCAATAAGGAAACGATAAGCCCGATGCCGGTACTGCACAACACAAAGAGCAGTGACGCGGCGAAGAACACCGTGATGCTTCCTTTGAACGGCACCCGAAACAACCACACCGCGATCATCCAGAGCAGCATGACATTGATCATCGAGACGGCAAAATAGGGAGCGAGTTTGCCGATGAGAAATTCCGTCTTGCTGGCCGTAGAACTAAAGATGTTGTAGATCGAGCCTGTTTCCTTCTCCCGAACCACGCCCAACGCCGTCAAGAGCGGAGACGCCACCATCAACGAGAACATGATGAGCGCCGGTACCATCGACCAGGTGCTCCGGACTTCTTCATTGTAGAGATACCGGGTCTCCAGTGAGACAGGCTCCGCAAGCCGGTGTGCTTCTTCCGGCGCAAGCCCTCTCATGCGGGCCAGAAAGTCGGTGCGCAGTTCTTGCGTGAAGGAATGGTTGACGGCGATCACATAGCCCTTGGTGGTATCGACATGCAGAGGAAAGGTTCCGTCCAGCAAGGTTTGCACAGTGACGGTCCGTCCAGCCAACAACCGTTCTTCGAACCGCTCAGGAATGACGACTGCCATACGGATCGCAGTGTCGCCCAACATCCGATCGATCTCCCGTTCATCGTGCACGAATCCCCGATAGTCGAAATATCGCGATTCGATGAACCGATAGATGTAGTCGCGGCTCAGCGACGACTGGTCCCGATCCAAGACCGCGAAAGGCACATGCTCGACGTCCAACACCAAGCCATACCCGAAGATCACCATCCAGAGACTCGGCAATAAAAAGGCCATCAGCAGGAACAGCCGGTTGCGAACCGTCTCCTTCCATTCCTTGCCGGCCACTGCGGCGATACGCCTGAGATTCATGCAATCACCGTGGATTTCGACGACTGTCCCGCACGTTCCATTTCCGTAACTCGGTAGACAAACACATCCTCCAAGCTCAACGGCCGTTCATGCACCGAGATGATGTTCACCCCGCTTTCTTCGAGCGCACGACATGCACAGGCCTTGTCTTGCACGGGATCCCGACAGAAGACATGCAGTTTGGTCCCGAAGAGCGCCGCGCCACGAAACCCAGCCCGCTGCAAATGCGTCAACGCCTTGGCAGGCTGGTCGGCGACGACTTCGAACAGCGAGCCGGCTTCCTGCTCGACATAACGCTTGAGGTCTATCGGCGTCCCGTCCGCCACGATTCGGCCCGCATACATCAGCGCGAGCATGTCGCAATGTTCGGCCTCGCTCATGTGATGTGTGGTGATCAAAATCGCAACCCCTTCCTCTCTCGCCAGCCTGGTCAACATGTCCCAAAAGCGGCGGCGCCCGATCGGATCGACGCCGGATGTCGGTTCATCCAGAAACAACACACGCGGGCTGTGCACCAACGCGCAGCCGAGCGCGAGCCGTTGGCGGACTCCCATCGGTAATTTGGCCGTCAGGTTCGATTCGTATCCGGACAACCCCGCCATGGTGACAATCCATTGAAACCTCTCCTTCATCGCGCGCTTGTCGAGGCCGTATAGCCCACCGAAGAGCCTGATGTTTTCCTCGACGGTCAAGTCCAGATACAGCGAAAATGCTTGGGACATATACCCGATTCGTTCCTTGATGGAGCCGGCTGCCGTCCGCATGTCCGCACCCGCCACCAGACCGGCGCCTCCGGTCGGCACGAGGATGCCGTTCAACATCTTGATGACGGTTGTTTTGCCTGCTCCATTGGCGCCCAACAAGCCGAAGATCTCCCCTTGCTTCACCTGAAAACTGACATGGTCCACCGCACGGAACGATCCGAAGTCCCTGACAAGTCCTTCTGCCTTGATCGCAATCCCGTCGTGACCATTCGGCGGCACTCGAGTCGGAACTTCACCGAATCTATCAGTCTGAGCGCCCTGTCGAAGAAGCAGCGCCACAAATACATCTTCCAACTCGGGCTCTTCCACTCTGACCCATGACGGAACGATATCTCCCAAGGCGGATTCGATTTGTGACTTGGCCTGTGACTCATCGGTCGCACCAGTGAAGACATGGAGCAGCGGACCCAACGATTCGACTTGCCTGAACGATGTCCTCAACCTGGTGACCGCCTCTGACTGAGGGGTCGCTTCAAATGTCACCACAGAGCCCGGAGCCAACGCTCGTACTTCCCCCGGTGTACCGGAGGCTACAACTTTTCCATCCGAGAGGAACGACAGACGATGAAACCGCTCGGCTTCGTCCATGTACGCCGTCGAAACCAGCGCCGTCATACCTTTTTCTTGAAGCAGTTCTGCAAGGATCGACCAGAAGTCACGACGTGACACTGGATCAACTCCTGTCGTCGGTTCGTCAAGAATCGCCAGGTCCGGTTCATGGATGAGGGTACAGATCAATCCAAGCTTCTGCTTCATCCCTCCAGAAAGGTTTTTCATCGGCCTCTTACGGAATGGCTCGAGTCTGGTCATCGACAGAAGCTTGGCCTTGCGTTGAGCCAATTCTTCATCCGGCAGCAAGCGGAGATCGGCGAAAAAATCGATATTTTCCTCAACGGATAGTTCTGGATAGAGATTCAACCCAAGTCCCTGCGGCAAAAACCCGATTCTTGGTTTGATGCGTTCCGCAGACCGTTCAGAATCGACTTTGGTCTCGAACACCTCGACGGCACCGGCATCGTACGTCAATACGCCGGCGATGGCTTTCATGAGGCTGCTCTTGCCGGATCCGTCAGGCCCGATCAGGCCGTAGATCTCGCCTCTTCGAACGGTGAGATCGACTCCATCCACCGCCACATGCTTCTTGTAGCGCTTCACGAAGCCGGACACGTTGACGACTATGTCCGAGGGCCGAGGACTGGGGGCTGAGGACTGAGTTGAAGATGGATGCATAAAAGGCCTGTCATGCTGTGGCATCTCAGTCCTCAGTCCTCGCTGCTCTGCCCTGTCACCGCGGTGTCACCCATGCGACGTCGTCTTTCCACCGAATAATGGCGTCGGCAGGGAGGCCTGGTGTCAACCGATGACCGGGGTTCTCGATCAGATAGAGCTTCACCGCATAGATGAGCTTCACCCGCTCATCGGGTGTTTGAACTTCCTTAGGCGTGAATTCGGCTTTAGAAGCGATATAGCGGATCTGCGCGCCAAACGGCTGTTCAGGAAAGGCGTCGGTGTAGATCCGAGCGGGCAAATCCAGCCGAACCTTCCCGATCTGTATCTCCGGCACAAAGACTTTGAGATACAGGTGGTCGAGATCGACCAGTTCAAGCAAGGGCGCACCAGCTCCAACCACTTCTCCTACATTGACCATGCGTGTAGTGACCGTCCCATTCGTCGGGGCGGTGATCGTCAAATCGTTGAGAATGCTTTCCGCTTCGTCGAGGACGGCGTATGCATGGTCTCGCTGCCGTTCTAATGAAGCCACCTCGCCCTCTTTGGCTTTGATCCGATTCCATCCAAGTTCTGCCTGAGCCAGTTGTTTCTTCGCCTGTGTGATGCCCGACAAGGCGACCGCCATTTCGTTTTGCGCCACTTCCCACCGCATGAGGGCTTGATCACGCTGTTGAATCGACGCCTGGTCTTTGTCTGCCAGCACACGAAACCGCTCCGAGTCACTCTTGGCCTCTTTTTCCACCGCAATGGCCTTGTCCAAGAATGCCTTAGCTCGGATTACCTGAGCGTCGGCCGACTCGATCGAAAGGGGCACCTCAAGATTCAGCACCGCGAGCTGGGTATGCGCCGCCTCCGCCTTCGCTTCCGCCGCCTCCGCCGCATGTTTCGCCTGGTGAACACGGGCGTTCGTCTGGCTGTCGTCCAATCGAATCAGTACCTGGCCGGCTGTTACCGTCGCTCCCTCACGCACCAGCAGTTCTTCGATACGCCCAGGGAATTTGCTCGCCACGGTCACATGATCGCCTTCGATGCGACCATTGGCTTGAATCAGGCCCTCAGGTAACCCATCGTCGACAATCCACCGATCGAAGGCCACATACATCCCGAACGCCACCGCCATTGCGAGCGCTATCATCCCGAGCTGTTTTCGGCCTATCTTCACGGACTGTGTACCACCATCAATCGTCACGCATCACCCGGCGAGAA
>JAOUPN010000241.1 GCA_029879905.1 Nitrospira sp.
TATGAGGACGCCCATGTCCCCTACTCAGACTCTCCTGCTTCCGAAATCGTCCGCACATTGATGGGAGAACATGCGCTCAAGCAATCAGACTTGCCCGAGATCGGCAGCCAAGGCGTCGTCTCAGAAATCCTCTCCGGCAAACGAGACCTGAACGTCCGCCAAATCACCCAACTTGCCGCCCGCTTCGGCGTCTCACCGGCAGTCTTCATGCCCGTTCCGAAGAAATCCAGCAAACGCCCCTCGCCCCGAAGGCGCGTAGCCAATCGGCGGTAACTTAATCCGAACATCCGCGATGGAAGGACGCCACGACCCCACCGTCATTCCGGCGGAGCAGATCTAAGAATTCCGCCGACAGCCTTCCATCGGAATATCTCTGTAGAAAAATCCCCCCCCCTTGCGTAGTGTTGCTTTCTACTCCTCGCTAGGGTAGGACATTAGTCATCCCATCTACTAGCCCGATTAGGACTGTATGGCTGAACCAACAATCACCTGTCCAAACTGCAAAATCGAAATTAAGCTGACCGAATCACTCGCTGCCCCGTTGATTGAATCCACTCGACGCGACTTTGAAAAACGACTCGCGCTCAAAGATTCAGACATAGCCAAGAAGGAAGAAGCGCTGCGCGAACGGGAAGACGCCGTCTCGAAGGCCAGGCAGGCAATCGACGATCAGGTAGCCGAGAAGCTTGTAGCGGAACGGGCAAAGATTGTCAGCGAGGAATCCAAGAAGGCGAAACTTGCTTTGCAATCGGACATCGACCAGAAGGATAAAGAGCTGGCCGAACTCCAAGATGTCCTCAGCCAGCGGAACGCCAAACTTGCCGAAGCTCAGCAAGCTCATGCAGATCTCATCAGACAAAAGCGTGAACTGGACGATGCGAAGCGTGAGCTAGAGCTTACAGTTGAAAAGCGCGTGCAGGATGGGTTGTTGGCTACCCGCGAACAGGCGAAAAAAGAAGCAGAGGAGGGCCTGAAATTTAAGGTCATGGAGAAAGAGCAAACCATCGCCTCCATGCAAGCCCAGATCGAAGAACTCAAACGCAGGGCAGAGCAAGGCTCTCAGCAGCTCCAGGGTGAAGTCCAGGAACTAGAGCTGGAATCATTACTCAGGGCAAAGTTCCCGAGGGACACGATCGAGCCTGTGCCTAAAGGTGAATACGGCGGGGATGCACTCCAGCGGATCATCGGACCTCTCGGTCAGGTCTGTGGCACCATCTTATGGGAATCCAAGCGAACCAAGAATTGGAGCGACGGCTGGCTGGTCAAACTCCGCGACGATCAGCGAACGGCCAAAGCTGACATTGCCATCATCGTCAGTCAGACCCTTCCCAAGAGCATAGAGTCGTTTGATCTGGTCGATGGAATTTGGGTGACGAGCACAAAGTCCGTAGCCTCCGTGGCGGTTGCTCTTCGCCATTCCTTAATCGAAGTCGCCTCAGCGCGACAAGCGTTGGAAGGCCAGCAGACAAAGACGGAGATGGTCTATCAATACCTCACCGGCCCACGGTTCCGCCATCGAGTCGAAGCCATCGTTGAGGCCTTCTCTTCGATGCAGGAGGATCTTGACCGGGAAAAGAAGGCCATAACCAAGCAATGGGCCAAGCGAGAAGAACAGATCGAACGAGTCATGCAAGCCACTGCGGGGATGTACGGTGATCTGCAAGGAATAGCCGGCAAGTCAATCCAGGAAATCGAGGGTTTGGAGCTGAAAGCCTTGGAGATTGATCCAACAAAACATTTGTTCGAATAGTCAAAAGATCAATGGGCCAGCGATCCCTGATTACCAACGGAGAAGAGGGTTCGAGGAGACGGCATGCTTGAGCGGATTGAGGAGATTCAGAGTATAGGCTTATTACACACGGCAAACGGCAAACCATACAAATACTTTAAGGCGACTCTCATCTATGCTGACAACGGGCGCGGTAAATCTACACTGGCCACCGTATTGCGATCATTATCCACTGGCGACCCATCTTTAATTCTGAGTCGTAAGACAGTCGACGGCACCCAACCGCCTAAGGCAGTGCTGCAGTTTGCTAATGGTCAAAAGGTTACTTTTTCCGGAAACGCTTGGTCCGAGCAACGACCTGAACTGGTGGTATTCGACTCTGACTTTATCGAACGGAACGTGCATTCCGGCTCAGTAATCAACACAGGACACCGAAAGAACCTTCTTGAATTTGCACTTGGCGAGCCGGCAGTTGCTGCACGCGCCGCGGTTGATCAGGCAACAGCCGCAGCGAAGACAGCTACAGACAAGGTACAAGAGATCATCGGTCAGCTCTCTGGATACCATTCCGGCTTGTCGTTGTTTGAGTTTGAAAAGCTGCCAAGCACACCCGACGCTGACGGGCAAATAGCAGCACTACAGAAACGCCTCATTGCAGCAGGCAATACGGCCGCCATCATCGCTAAACCGGTGCCAAAGCAAGTCTCAGAACCTACCTTTGATTTCGAGACGTTATTTAAAGAGCTTCGACGTTCCCTCATTAATGTACATGCAGATGCAGAACAAGTCGTCAAGCAGCATCTTCAAAAGATTGGACGCAATGGCGCGGAAGACTGGTTAAGCCAGGGGCAACAGTACGAGGGCGACAACACATGCCCGTACTGTGGTCAGGGCACGAAGGACAATGACCTAATTCGAGCGTACCAAACTCATTTTAATGCCGCTTATGCGGCACTAAAAAAGGATATCGCAGATCTACACGACACTCTCGTCACTGACACCAAAGCAACCATCATCGATACGTTTTCTCAAGGTATCGCCACTGCAATGGCGCAGGCAGCAGCATGGAGCGAACAGGTACAAACAAAGCCTATCGCACTCGTAGACGCACCCGCGCGTTTGGCACTCGCTGAACTCCAGAATTTAGTCCTAGATCTAGTTAAACGCAAACAAGCCTCGCCCGCCGAGCCCGTTGGCACAGCTTCAGATTTGGAAAAGGCTAGATCTTTGTGGCAACAGGTGCTCACACCCATGCAGTCCGCAAACGAGGCAGTGAAGGATGCTACCGCATTGATTACGGCATACCAGGGACAACTTGCCACTGACAGCACTCAGCTATTGGAGCAACAGATTAAGCAGATTGAAACATGCAAGCGCAGGCATGATTCAGTTGTCGTTGGTCTGTTCGGCCAGCTTGCCACATTGCGCGCTAACGCCGCCACCGCGGAAAGCACTAAAAAGACGGAACGTGACAAACTCGACGCGCTGATGGCGACGACCTTGCAGCAATACGAGAAAACCATCAACAACCTTCTAAAAAATTTCGGCGCATCCTTTAGCATAAAGGGAATGACCGCAAACTTTAGAGGCGCAGGCCCACGAACCGAATACGGTCTGGTATTGCGAGGCAAACACGTTGCTTTAGAAGGTGGTCCTCCATCATTTTCCACAACACTGAGCGAAGGTGACAAACGCACCTTAGCCTTCGCCTTTTTTATCGCCAGCACGTTCGCGGATGCCAAGTTATCAACGAAAATCGTCGTCATTGACGATCCAATGTGTAGCTTGGATTTAAACCGGAAGCACCACACGAGGTCGGTGCTGAAAAATCTGCATTCCAAAGCTGAGCAACTCATTGTGCTCGCACATGATCCATACTTTATTCGTGACCTACGAGATGCGATATGCAGGGATGATCCTGCAGCTCCTATCACCACCCTCCAACTCTCCCTTGCCGGCAACAATTATACGGATTTTTCGTCCTTTGATGTGGACAAGGAATGTGAGTCCGCCTATTTCCAGCACCATCGCCTCCTAAACGAATTCACCGAAGGGAGAGCAGCGGATTCGCGGATAGTAGCAAAGGCACTCCGGCCAATGCTTGAAGGATATCTTCACCGCAGATTCCCAGGCCTTATTCCGAGAACGTTGATGTTTGGCCAAGTGGTCGCATTGATCCGCGATGCACCACCTACTAGCCCGTTAGCCCACGCAAAAAATCTCGTTAGTGCGCTGAACGATATCAATGAATACGCCGGCCAATTTCACCATGATGTAAACCCAAGTGCAGACGTTATAAACATTGTGGCTAGCGAGCTAAAGACATTTGTTGATAGATCTCTCGGACTAGTTCATAGCGGGACACCATTGACATGAGCACTGTATACAATAATGAGGTCTGAGATACGTCGAAAGAGAAAGGGGCCTTCCTGAATCAAAATAATTGTGATGGAATCTGAAACCTCATCGTTTTACAAGAAGACGCCATGACTGACGATTACAACCTCCACCGCTTTCTCGACGCCCAAGAAAGTAAGGAGTGTCAGGTCTTGCAATCCAACACCCCCAGCAGCCGCCACGCCTTCCAGCCACGCGTAAATCGTTATCCGTGAAGCGTCAATCATCAACCCTACTCCATACCCTCTCTCGCGTGGTGTTGTGCTGAACGAAGCCTTCCGCTATAGTCGCACCACCCCACCCAATGAAAACGCTAGACGACATTCACCGACAACTATCCACCGGCAAGTTTGAGTTCAGCCGCCATGCCTTCAAACGCGTAGTCGAACGCAACATCAGCGACGTTGAGATCCAGCAGGCGGGAGCTCACGCCTCAATCATTGAAGATTATCCTGAAGATAAGTATGCACCCAGCAGTCTCTTGCTTGGATTCACCGAAGCGGGCCGTCCCTTACATATCCAAATCTCCCACGTCGAGTCTGACCAACTGAAGATTATTACGATCTATGAGCCGGACCCAGCAGAGTGGTATGATTACGCCAGGCGGAGGTAGCCATGTTTCACTGTCATGTATGCGGCAAAACAGAGAGCCGTCAGGAACTGGTAAACGAGGTGTTTGATATCGATGGGAAACCCGTACGAGTCGAACAAATTCCTGCAACCATCTGTCTTCACTGCGGTGAACCGGTGTTCAGCCGAGACACCACAGAACGAGTTCGACGCATGGTGCACGGCGAGGCCACACCCATCAAATCGATTCAGATGGACGTGTTTGCTTACCGCTAATCCCTTGAATAGCAAAGTGAGCTAGCCGCCACGGCCTTCGGCTGCACTTCCTTCTCCACACACTCTCATACGTTCGACCACCTTGTGCAAAAGAGAGTAAAGGGCGTCGGGTTTTGCAATCCAACATTGCCATGCATGGTGTCGTTCCGGAAAGAATATACCGGGCTGCGGATAGTTTATGGCTGACGCCTACAACCTCCACCGCTTTCTCGACGCCCAAGAGCCCGTCTACGATACAGTCTTTGCTGAGCTACGGGCCGGGAGAAAGGCTAGTCACTGGATCTGGTTTATCTTTCCCCAGATCGCCGGCCTTGGACACAGTGCAATGGCACAGCAATACGCCATTGGTTCCCTCGACGAGGCCAAGGCCTACCTCCAACACCCCATTCTAGGCCCCAGGCTCAGAGCCTGTACGCAGCTTGTGCTCGATGTGAAGGGTCGACGTATTGAGGAGATCTTTCCCTACCCGGACGATCTGAAATTCCGGTCCTGTATGACCCTGTTTCTGACTGCAGCCACCGACAACACCATCTTCAAGGACGCCCTGCTCAAGTACTTCGACGGCAAG
>JAOUPN010000242.1 GCA_029879905.1 Nitrospira sp.
CGTAACTCTGCATGACTGACCGCGCGCACTTCCCCTCCGAGTCCGACCTCACCGAGAATCAACAGGCTTGGTTCAACCGGAACCTCGCGCAAACTCGACGTGACCGCCGCAACGATACCCAAATCAATCGCCGGCTCATCGATGCGCAGCCCCCCCACGACATTCACATAAACATCCTGCCCTGAGAGATGCAAACCTAGTCGTTTTTCCATCACGGCCAGCAATAATGAGACTCGGTTCAACTCCATCCCATTGGCCATCCGTTTCGGCATGGCATAGCTGGTCGACGACACCAGCGCTTGCAACTCGACCAAAATAGGCCTTGTCCCCTCAAGGCTTGAAACAACAACCGACCCGGTGCTTCGCTCCGGCCTCCCCGCTAAAAACAACTCCGACGGATTGTCGACCTCTTCAAGCCCCGCATCCTTCATTTCAAACACACCGATTTCGTTCGTAGAACCGAAGCGGTTTTTAACGGCGCGTAGAATACGGTAACTATGTCCCTTGTCCCCCTCGAAATACAGAACGGTGTCGACAATATGCTCCAACAGCCGTGGTCCGGCAATCGCCCCCTCTTTCGTCACATGACCGATGATAAAGACCGGAACTCCTGCTCGCTTAGCGAACCACATCAACTGTCCGGCCACCTCTTGTACTTGACTGATACTCCCCGGTGCCGACGTGATTTGCTCGGTATAGACGGTTTGAATCGAATCCACCACCACGGCCGCCGGCTGCAGTTCCTGAATGGTCTTCAAAATTTTTTCCAAGGATGTCTCCGAGAGAATCAGCAGATCGGGATGCTCGATGCCCAACCGTTGTCCTCGCATCTTGATTTGCCGAGGAGACTCCTCACCGGACACATACAGAACAGGCTCGTTCTTCGAGGCCAACCGAGGCAATGCCTGAAGCAATAACGTCGTCTTCCCGATCCCGGGGTCTCCACCGATTAAAATAACAGAGCCTGGAATCACCCCGCCCCCCAGCACACGGTCGAATTCTCCGATCTGTGTCAAACGGCGATCCTCACCCACCACCTCGATCTCCCCGATCGGAGTGGCTCGAGCCGAATGCATCTTCATGGCGACCGGCCGGCCCTTTCCTACCGCCTCTTGCCGCTCTTCCTTCATCGTGTTCCACCCACCGCAGTCAGGACAACGCCCGAGCCATCGAGGGGATTGATAACCGCATGATTGGCAAGAAAAACTGACTTTAGTTTTCAAGGGAAGAGCCTCGCACGGTAGAGATAGGCCGTCACATCTTAATGGATGCACAAGAGGATTAAAAGCGGGAACACGTATCTCTACGAGAGAAGCCCCCGCACTCTGATCCCTCAAGGTCCAGAAGCAGAAACTATCGCTTTTCCCATAGCCTCTAGGATTTTGCCCCTGGCAGATATTGCCCGCACGAAAATGTTGACACTCTTCCTTCGTCAATGGTATTGAATACACCAGTTTTGTTAGTTCTCAACCACAAGGAGGATTTAGATGGATCATATTAAGTTGGTTATTATCGGTTTGATTGTGACGGGAGTGGTGTTCGGAGTCGTCGGGCTCATTATGAATGTGATGGGCATTCAACAGTACTGATTGTTCTCTGAATGGGTTGACTGAAGTAGACTTAAGGCCAAGAAGCCGTCAGTCAATGAATTAGCGTGGCCGAACGAATCAGCCCCGTGTTGTCTTTCCTCCAGGAATCACCCTTATTGGGGTGGCACCACCCCCATTTTTTTCAACAACTATTATTACAACGAGCCTAACCACATAGGGGTTTTATTGATCCTAGGACGGGGGTGTCATCGGGTTTGTCACGCATAGAGAGCAAGGTTCTGACAGCAAGGCAGAGGGGATAGAACAGTATGTCAGCGGAAATGGCTGGATTTCCGTTGACTTGCTGGTCAAAGACGATACGAAAGACCGTCGTAAAATGACTGTGGGTGCGAGGTGGTAGCACGCCACCTCGCCCAGGGTCTCTCCGTGGTTACGATCAGACAACACCACGGTCCATCAAGGGCGTTTTCTATTCAGGCAAAGCTACGCCCATCATCACGGGCACCCAACCTCCTCCTCGCTTTTACACGATAAAGAAGAAGGGTCAATCGCGAGATCGTGAGCCTATGCGCTTCGCGTTATGCGGCTTGAGGAAGCTTCTGCGGACCTGAACCTTTCCCGTCCGAAAAGTCGGCATGTAAGCGGCGCAACTTGACCTCTATCTCTTCAAACGAGTCCGCATACACCCTGTGATCGGGATGGTCCTGTAAGTATCCGCACCATCGCCCCTGCTCTTGCCACATATGACATCTCATCATGTTCATAGGGGGAATTCTACCCGGAGCAGAACGTTTTACACAGAAATTTGTGAATTTACACACAACCCAAACCCCTCTATAGAAAACCCCTTACGAAAGAGCCTTGCCTCAACACCGGCAGCCATGTCAGGATAACGCACATCGCCAAAAGACACGCCCGCCTATTCCCACCCCAAATGACAGGAGGTGTGCTTGATGTCAGCAAAAATTAAGATCGGCCCGATTATCAAAATCAAGAAATCGGATGAAGAGTGGACCAAGCTGTTATCACATGAAGCCTATCGTGTCCTACGGCATGAAGACACAGAACGCCCATTCGGTGATAACCTGCATGACAACAAACAAGAAGGGATTTACAACTGCGCCGGCTGCGACCTACCGCTCTTTTCATCAGAACACAAATTCGATAGCCGTACCGGATGGCCCAGTTTCTGGCAACCCGTCGACCCTGCCGTCGTTGAGACACGTATGGACTTTAAGATGTTTATGCTGCGGACTGAAGTACACTGCGCCCGTTGTGAAGGTCACCTTGGACATATTTTTAAGGACGGCCCCCGGCCGACCGGATTACGTTACTGCATAAATGGGGTTGCATTGAAGTTTGTGGCCGCATGATCCATCGGTCCACGACAACCGTCGATGACGTACCCCTGCTCCACCCGTATCGCATAGAAGTGCGTAACAGGCTGAGAAACACGTCAGGCCACAGCGACCCTGATACAGCCTCTCCGGGACGAAATTCTGAGACAGCATGAGGAGTAGCGCCATGGAACCATCAGCACGTGGTATCGGATTTGTCGGTGTCGGCAGAATGGGGTCCAACATGGCCAAACGCCTTAAGGACCTCGGCTACCGCATTACGGCCGTCCAGGATCGCCAAAGCGAATCCGCAGACACCATGGCCCACGATCTTGGATGCGAGGCGGTACCATCCCCCGCGCACGTCGCCGAACGATCCGATATCATACTCACAGTCGTATCGGACGATACGGCCATGCGCGAGATCTATGCCGAGCATGAGTCATCCAGTCTGATTCCTCACGCAAACGGTCGGCTATTTATCAACTGTGCGACCGTCACACCGACGATCCACATCGACATCGAACAGATCGTCGAACGGCACGGCGGGTCCAGTCTTGAAGCCTGCATGGCAAGCAGCATTACGCAGGCACGCCAAGGCACATTGTACCTGATGTGCGGAGGAACGCCCGAGGCCTTTGCACAGGCTCGCCCCGTGCTTGATGCGCTGGGGACAACGGTCCGTCATATCGGACCAAGCGGAGAAGCAGCAAAGGTCAAGGCCCTCGTCAATATGGTGATGAACAGCAATACCGCAGCATTAGCCGAAGGACTGGGGCTCGGAGCGGCATTAGGAATCGACCTCACATTGCTCCGCGAAGTATTCAGTCAAACCGGCGCAGCTTCTCGGGTACTCGAAACAGACGGCGAAGATATGCAACACCGGGAACATGCATGTTTCTTTTCCGCCGCGCATGCGGCAAAAGACTCTGCGATCGCCCTTGCCTTATCGAACGACGTAGGGCTCACACTTCCGGTAGCGCAGGCGACGCTCGACCAATACCGACGCCTGATCACATTGGGCAAAGGTGAATTGGATAAATCAGCGGTGGCGGAACTGACGTTCAAAGGACGAATCGAATCCTGAGCCGACGGCTCAGGCAAAGAATTGCCGAACAGACTCCTCCGGCACACAGCCGACAAGGAGATACCCTCCGGGGGAAACAATTAACGGGACCCCGCCTCGGCCTGTTTCGTGCCAGGCCGACTCCCACGCTTGAGCAATTCGCTGATTGTCGGAGTCTCCCTCGTGCACAGGAAATCCCTCGCTTAACTGACTCAGCACCGATGGGTCTGAAATATCTTTTCCTTCACACCAGAACGCGCGATAGGTCGCCTGCACAAAACCCATCCCACGATCACGATCCGCACGTAATAATCCGACCGCCAATTCAATCGCAGGCCTGGTATTGGGCTTTCCCGGAGGCAACGCAATCGGCAAACCCGGGGCCAATCGCTGCACGACGGCGACTTCATGACGCAATTCTGCACCCAGCGATCCGTCCCATGGTTTCATGGGCCGAGGCAAATGTGGTGCATGTTGCACCCCTCGCCATTCACACCGATCAATCACATGCACATCATGTAACCGCTCATGCAATGCGTAGCAGAAGGGGCAGTTGAAATCGCTGTAGAGGAGAAAACTATCGGAGGATGTCATGGCACCACTTTACCCAAACTCATACCGGCGAGTCCACCGCTATATCACGATCAAGACGAGCGATTCTTCCCCGATCCTACCCGTTCATAGCCGTCTCTCGCCGCTGTCACCCGTGAGTTTCTGCTACACTTGACACAAGTGCTGAATACATCAGCTTTATCGGCACAGGACAGAACTGGAGGTGCAATATGATCTCCGCAATCCATACCGCCTTGTCTGGGCTCACCGGTTTCGGCAAGCAACTCGATGTCTCGGCCCACAACGTCGCCAATATCAATACGGATGGCTTCAAAAAATCCGAGACTAGTTTTGTAGAGTCGCCGAGCGGAGGAGTACTTCCAGTCGTTCAAAAAGATAACTCACCGGGGCCGGCTGTGCTCAAGGACACGGCCCAAGGATCCATGCAAGTCGAACTATCGAATGTCGACCTTGGGGAAGAAGCCGTGAACCAAATCATTGCTCAACGGGGCTTCGAAGCCAATCTCCGCACCTTACAGACCGCGGACAACATGCTCGGTAGTGTGCTGGATATGAAAAAGTGAGAAATTAGGCTGAGGTTGAGGTTGAGGCTCAGTGAGAGAATAGCATGTTCCTTTTTTTGAACCTTGTCTTCAATCCTTCCTTAGCCTGAACCTTGACCTCAACCTGCTTCATAGCTTTCCCTCCTGCCTCTGTGCTATGTCGATCGTATGGCATCGCAACGAATTTTGCTCCTCATTCCCCCGTTGACCCAACTGAATACCCCCTACCCCTCCACGGCCTATCTCACAGGGTTTCTTGAATCTCGGGGAATCGACGTCGAGCAGGCCGATCTCGGCATTGAAATGGTCTTGCGGCTATTCAGCAGAGCCGGCATGACACGCGTCTTTAACGAAGTCCGGAAATACGACGGCGAGTTGCCGCCCGAAGCGATCGCCATGCTCTCGATGGAGCAGGCCTATCTGGACCAAGTCGAAACCGTTGTCTCCTTTCTCCAAGGGAAAACAC
>JAOUPN010000243.1 GCA_029879905.1 Nitrospira sp.
GCTTGCCATTTTCTATCCTTTCAGTGACCGACGCCCCCGTTCGCATCACGAGATCGTTCATGGTCAGAAACTCGCCTTTGTCATCAACCCACACCGCACGCCCACCGATCAACATGCCGCCTTCGATCCTCACCACTTCGGACACCTTCACTCCGCTTTCTTGTGCCTGTACTACTTTTAATTCTTCCTTCGTCACAGGTGGAGGCAAAGGCTTGTCAGGATACCCAGGCCCTGAGATCCATTTATCAGAGGAGTTCAGCCACCAAATAATTCCGACAATCAACAACGCCGCACCCCATAAGACTGGACTTTTCAAAATGGTTTCCTTCCGTTCAGTTTCCCGTATGCTGGCTCTTGCATAGGACCCGTAATAAGAATAGATCCTCGGCTGAAACTTACCCATGAACTTTCGAATCGTCTCCAACTCCTCAGGGTTTCCGCGCACCCAGGCTTGATATCGACCACGAACGCCGAGCCGATCCATCCGTCTAAACTTGATGGTCGTTTCCACGAGTCGGTTAAATCCAATGGCCACTTGCCCGTAGGCTTGACACGTTGCCACGATATCGACCCCGTAGTGTCGATGGGTTTCAAGGAATCGCAGGAGATTTCCTGCAATGCGCTCCCCGGACCGGAACACCGTCTGGATCTCATCGAGAAACACGAAGGAACCAGGCTCGACCCGTTCCAACTCTTGACGAACTTCGTCAGCATTGCCCCAAGTGGTGACTTGTGCCTGAAGTTCACTGAGTTCTCTTCCTTCAAAGATCGCCAAACGATCCATATAAACGCCGTCAACATAGCAATAGATCCGCCTTTCCTTCCTTACTTCCGGCAACAGATATTCGGATACCGCATGATAGGATTTTCCTGATCCTGGTACCCCTTCGAGAAGGGTTATCACGGCTCATTAAACTCCAAACGCTCTTCCAGTCTGTCAACCTCATCATTCAACAGATCCCCCGCACCTCCAATCACTGAGCCGAGACAACGTAACCTTTCCGCGGCTGATCCCCCGTACCAGTCCACATTTGTTCGAGTGACAAAATCACCCACTTCGGGATCAAAACCCACAATGATTTTGACTTCCATCATTTGATTCATCATGACCCCCACCGTACAAACGGAATCATTTGCAGAAGGAACCGAACGCCCAACGCACCGGCCACAATGGCAATGGCCTGAGAAACTCCGGTTGCCCCGAGAATCCAGGCATACTCTACAGGTACCTCAGGAAGAACCAGGCCGCCTGTTCCGAGAGTTGATAGAAGGGAATCGACGACTGAGAGAACAGAATCCCAAGACTCTAGGCCGACGTCACGAAGGCTTGAGACGAGGTTGACGGCCCAACAGTAGATCATGCTCAAAATAGCCTGCATTGCATTTCCCTTTCTTGTTTCAAGGTCTGATGCCGTTCCCACCGTGCGTCAAGAATGCAGGTACGACACCACTCTTTGTTGCCTGCCTCCTCGAACAGTTGCGCCACAACGCGACACTTCAGGCATGAACCATAACAAATTGACCGCATGTCAAGACCCCGCAAAAACGATCCTATAGGCCGAGAATCCAGCGCCCGCAATGAGAATCAGGCGCACCGCATCGAATATAGACTGGTAATCACTGAGGGACCATGATTGCATGCCGAATACAGACGAGTTCACCGAGAAAACCGGAATAGCCGTAGGCCACGTTAGATTTTTCAAGAGTTCCAGTGTTCCCAACAACGCCGAGCTTTGCCAGCCGGTTTGTCGATCCGTCAGCACTTGGCCGAATGTCCGCTGATCGTGAGCACTTGTGTCACACGACACCGACGCCGTAGTGTCTTGTGTTTCTGATCCATCGGGGTTTGTGGTCGTGGTTGTCGTCGAGGATGCCGTCTGAGTTTCCTCTGTATTTTGAGGCGCAGGGGCATTGGCATTTACTACCGTGTCGCCAGGACTTGCCGCTGTGTTTGCGATAACGACAGTCTGAAAGGCCGACAGGTCTTGAGGCAGGGTGATAACATTCGTTGCCGCTGTTGTCGGGTCAGAACCCGTAACGCCGACAGGTACCGCCGACGCTTGAGGCGAGTGTTGATAGGACGGCCCTTGAGCTATCATGTAGTCAATGATTTGCTGGCTTGTCGCGGTCCCCGGCTGGACCGTTGCCGCATTGGCTTGAACGCCCGTTGTGCCGTAGTAGGTATAGACATTGTAGCACCCGACGGGACCGCCCGAGGGTTGCGTGTACATGCGTGAATTATTCGACCAGCCCGTAATTCCCAAAGGTGTACTTGAACTGCCTGAACACCCTGTGAAGTCTGGAAAGGCGAAAATCAGCATTTCCTGGGTACAACCGACATACCAGGTTGGTGAGCAGGTATTTTGCGTTAGGTATGTCTGTTGAGGCTGCTGTTGGCCGTTGATAACGATATCATTAGGGATACTGAACATCGAAGCCGTCCCCGATTTGATGTCTTGCACATCATTCGGTGAGAGGTACCACGCCAACAATCCCAAACCGGCCGTAATTCCCAATGCCGCAAGGCCCACAGGAGAGGCGACGAGGCGAACACCTACAGAGGCACCCGCCGCCGCCGCCCCTATTGCAGGAGCCGCCGTGGATACTAACCGCGTTGCATTACCCGCCAAATATGCGATGTTTGACGCTTGCGGGACTACGCGAATGTATCCCGTCGTACTCGGGACCGTTGTTGCAAATGCTGGCATGACACAGGCGAACGTGAAGTACATATTCGCAGTGATTAGGATGCCGATGGTTTTTATAAACGACCGCATACGATCCCCGTTAGAAAGGACATTACCATCCACAGCGACACAAGCAGTTGTTCCTCAATGGCTAGTGTCATGGTTTACCGTTGAGAGGTTTGAAGTCGCACACGTCCATGTAGACCGTGCCCTTGATTTGTCGAACGGACAGCGTAGCCTTTCCATCCGTCCCGATTTTGTGTTGCTTCAAAAGCGCCGGCAGACCCGGCACTTCCTGAGAGACCCCCAAAGGAATAACCCCGCCGTCCTCAAACATGAGATTACAGCGGTGGTATTCTTTCCCCTGGTACTGACTGGATTCACAAGAAACTAGTGTTGCCGTCGTCGTGATTCTTGCCATTTCAAATTCCTTTCTTTTCCCCGCCTGTTTAAGTTGTTCTCTCTCCCACTGCGAAGCCGCCTGAACTGCCGTCAGAGGCTGATAGCCATATTCTGCAATTAAGCCCAGTCCCACCCCCGACGAACGCCTGTATAGCTTCATAAGCCGCTTCCCTCTCTAGACCTACATCGGCATGAGCCGCGATGTAGTACACCTCTTTGTGATACTCCCCGATGTGAAACCGAAAATACCGATGCTCGCCCTCTTGCCTCCCTTCGTCCAGGCCCTTTGATAGGTATTTGCCCATGTAGCTGGCGAGCTTTGAGTAGTGATTGCCTTGCCCCTGCCGCTTGAAAGAAATGTCAATGTTTCCTTCCCCGACCACTTCACGCCATAGACGCCGTAAAACCTTGACATCGACGAACCCCGCAATAGCCAAATGCCAATGAGCAGCACCCCGTTTCTGGTACTCAAGAACCGCGACGGACGCCCAATTCGGAATGACTTTCCGCACTTTCCGTTGAAATGCTGCCAGATCCGCTATCGTCTGCTTTCGATCCGTCATATTTTCCCGATAGGTGAGCGTCAGCATTCGATCCGCCTGGATTGTAAGGATGTCGCGCCGGATCTGTGCTGCCGCCCGTGCAGCGGCACGCTTTTGATTCAGTTCCTTCTCTTTTTCGGACTTCGGACCCACACAACCCCCTTGTTTCCTCTGTTCTGGCTTGTAGACACCCCAGGAGACCTGACAGACCCCCACTTCCGGCCATGCTCGAACGCGCAAACGACGCTCTGCTGGCTGCTCTGAAAGCATTCGGTCAAGAAACGTGCTTCTATCAAGTCTAGTCGTGCCGGATGCCTCGCGGCCCCTGCCGGGGCCGTCGGCAACTATGGCACCACAATATGTAGTAGGTTGACGGCTTGGAGCGGATGTTGTAGGCTGAACGTTCATAGGGCGACTTTCCAGTGGCTTGGGGGTCCTCTAGTAAAACGGGGAGATCGTTGCAGACGGTCTCCCCTCTTTTTTTCCCCGTCGTTATACTTTAACTATTCCGTTTTCGCAATACTCGAAAAACTACGCATAGCTGTTTGTCTGCTACCCGTTCGCCCTCTAGGGGTTGTTGCGCCTTGAGGCCAAGGCTTCAGGCCCTTCGGTTAGCTTCGGGCCCTCCGCCTTGCAAACACCGGCTGCAACACACCAAGAGTCAACCAACGGCCAACAGGAAGTGGGGCCGTTGGTTTTAGTATTTAAAAATACAATTAGGAAAGGATTAAAAGAGTGTTCCGCGTGCCTAAACCTTAAACTAAGGAGTTCTATCATGAGCCACCATGATATGCCGAAAGATCCACAACTGGACATGCTCTTAGCTGTAGCAAAGGATCTCTATTTACAGCTTGAGAGAATCCAACTCAGCATCAAGAATGTTGAGTTCTCCATCCAAAACCTACCGAATAATCCGCAGTACACGAAGAACCGCCATCGTCACCAACGCCACACCAAGGACCGCCGCGCCCCAGCCTACGATGTCAGTTTGAAGAGAATTGCCGATTAAATTGAGATCATCTGCTACAGTAGCCCAAGCCATACTTTCTTTCCTCTCTCCAGAATTGAAACCTCCGTGGAGGGGAAAGAACGAGAGGAGCCTTCAGGGGCTCCTCTCGCCCTCCTCTCTCCCTTACCGAGCGACGGACTTGACCCTACGGTAAGCCAGCAAAGCCAGGGACAGCGACAAGAGCGCCACACCCCAGGCTACGATATCCGCCTGCACGCTGGTGATGGTGGTTTGGCTTCCGACATCAACCGGAAACACCTGAGCGAACGCCGGTGTTGCCATCACACCCATACCCAACGCCATTGCCGACACGCCCAACGCCTTAAGACTACGCATTGTGAAACCTCCGTTCCCTGGTATGTTCTGCCTAGGTTGCCAGGGTCCGCCTAGACAGGTACTCCGATTTATTCGGAATACATAACTTTTACAATCGACCCGATACCGAAGCCCATTAAGTAAAACGCCCCGCACCAATACACGAGGGCATCAATAGCCGCCTGATCCATCATCGTAATCGCCCCTCTCTATCGGGTCATGTACAAGAGGATTCTGCTTTGAATCCAGCACCGGACTTTCCTCAGGCTCCATCTTCGGTAAGACCTTTTCGACTTCGGCACTCGGTAGACCGCCCCACACAATCCCAGGACCGCTGATTGATAGCTTGCCATTTTCTATCCTTTCAGTGACCGACGCCCCCGTTCGCATCACGAGATCGTTCATGGTCAGAAACTCGCCTTTGTCATCGACCCACACCGCACGCCCACCGATCAACATGCCGCCTTCGATCCTCACCACTTCGGACACCTTCACTCCGCTTTCTTGTGCCTGTACTACTTTTAATTCTTCCTTCGTCACAGGTGGAGGCAAAGGCT
>JAOUPN010000244.1 GCA_029879905.1 Nitrospira sp.
AGCAGCGAGACATCAAGCTTCGCTCGCGGCGAGGCCTGCGCGGACGGACGATGGGCTGCCTTGAGGGTCAGGGTCACATATCGTGCGTCTCCCTTCAGGGCCAATCCGAATACGGGAGCCGTTTGTCCGTTCGTTCTGAGGGCGGAGATAAATTGCGTACGTGCAGCTGCCTGGGTCGCATCCGTATATGGAAACTCTTGAAAGTCAAAGGTCTCGCCCAGCAGGGTTTGGATTTGATCATACGAGGGCACCGGTGTGGTAAGCACTCGATGGGTCGGTAGTACGGTCAAGCCTGGGTCTTCAAGCGGGGCCAGCAGCATTAAGACCCCATCGTAGGGCTGGAGGTCCGAAGGGCCTCCTGCTTGTCGGCGGAATTTTTGATAATTCAGGGCGGTCTCATACCGGTGGTGTCCGTCGGCAATGAAGAGGGGTTTGCTGTGCATGGCTTCTACGACGTGCTTCAGGATCGCCGGGTTTACGACGACCCACAGCCGTTCACGGAAACCGTCGTCGTCTTCGAAGTCATAATGGGCCGGTTTCCCCTTCACTTCCGCTTCGAGCTGTCCGATAACGGCCCCTTGCGGGTCTGAGTAGAGGGACCAAATCGGGCTGAAGTTCGCCCCACAGGCTTGTATGAGGTTCAGCCGATCCGTCTTTGCCGCCGCCCGTGTATTTTCATGGGGATAAATATGTCCCGAGTCCAACGCTTCTAGCTTCACCACGACTAAAAATCCTCGAAGTAGCTTGGTCGGAGCGTTCGGATCAGAGAACGGAGGGCGATACTCGACCGTATGGTAGTAGATGGCCGGTTCCTGATCGCGTTTGAGCGCTCCGCTCGTGAGCCAGTCCTGCAAGGCGCCGGCGGCACGGGTGTAGCGATTGTCGGAGGGACTGTCGCCCTGCCGTTCAACCCCGAATTCCAGTCGGATAATGTTGTGAGGGTTCCGGTCGTACAGGGCTTGTTGTCCGGCTGCGTCGATAATGTCGTAGGGAGGCGCGACGATTTGTTTGATGTCGCCTGCGACGGTGGTGTCATACAGTGTGCCGTGAAACGGAAAAATCTGTGACATAGCCGACTCCCTGCTGTGTAGGTTATGGTGATGTACTTGGTTGTGACGGGAAGGAAACCCTTCCACTTCTCTTGGTATTCGTACCCAGCGTTCTGTCCGAAGCCCTGTAGGGCGAATGCAGGCGGGAAGAACGGTTATCGGTCGCGGGTAATCATATAATCTGCGGTGACTGTCAAGGCCCGCCGTGCCGGACAATCTTCAAAGTTATCGAGCTCACGTTTGGCGGCATTGATATATGTTTGAGCCCGTTCCGTCGAGTATGTGACTGACCCATATTCGTTCATCAGGAAGAGGATCCGTTCCAGATCAGTGGGGCTGAGGGTTCTCGTCTCCATTCGGTCCTTGATCATGGCGGCGTCCTGTTCCGAGCAATGTTTCAGCAAATGGAGGAGCGGGAGGGTCGCTTTCCCTTGTCGGAGATCTTGTCCGATCGTTTTGCCCAAGGATTCGCCGTTGGCCGTGTAGTCCAAGGTGTCATCGGCGACTTGGAAGGCGATCCCGAGATATTGGCCGAAGCGAAACAAGGATTCCTGTTGTGCCTCTGAGGCATCGGCGAGGATGGCACCCATACGGCAGGAGGCCGCGATCAAGGCGGCGGTTTTGTGCTCGACGATCTTGATGTAATCGTGCTCGGGTACGGCCGGATTGCCGTTGTAGTACAGTTGCAGCACTTCCCCTTCCGCCATTTTCTTACAGGCTTCGGCGAGTACTTCGTTGATCCCTTGACTCCGAAATTCCACAACCCGGCACATGGCCCTGGTGTAGAGATAATCTCCCACAAGGATGCTGATTTGATTGCCCCACACTCTACGTGTCGTGCGTTTGCCGCGCCGGAGATCGGCTTCATCGACCACGTCGTCATGCAGGAGGGTCGCTGTGTGGATGTATTCGACGATACTGCCGAGTTGGTGGTGCTCATTATCGGTATAGCCGCAGAGCCTCGCACTTAAGAGGAGAATCAGCGGCCTGATCCGTTTGCCACCGCCGCTTAAAATCTGAGCGGCGACGGTATTCACGAGTTCCACGCTCGAATCGAGGTTCTTTTTTACTCGATTCTCAACGCCGTCGACCTCGTGGCGATACGCCTCCCACACGTCAGCCATGTTGTTGATTGTCGAAATCACCGGACCTCCACTGATTGTCCGCGGATGGTAGGGCAGAGAAGCGAATAAAGTCAAGCAAACGACCACCCTCTTATGGGTAATCTTGACAGATGAATGACCCATCCAGTAAGTTCCCCCTCTGGTAATCGGCTGAGGGATTCAGCCGGGGAATGATGGGGTCGAACAGGTCCAGAACTCCTCGCTCAACACACTCCGTCCGATAAGGAAACTTCTACATTATTCACGGGATACGGGACATGAACGTTCCAGGGTTACCCCACAAGCACGGGCTCTACGACCCCCGGTACGAAAAAGATTCCTGTGGAGTCGGGTTTGTCGCCAATATCAAGGGACAGAAGTCTCACGATATTGTTCTCAAGGGACTCAAAATTCTTGAGCGTTTGACCCATCGGGGGGCTCAGGGAAGCGATCCGCTTACCGGTGACGGCGCCGGTATTTTAGTGCAAATTCCTCATGCCTTTCTGAAACGTGCGGCGGCCGATGCCGGGGTCGTTCTGGGGGATGCAGGTGAGTACGGGGTCGGGATGGCGTTTTTGCCTCCCCAGGCGGATCAGCGCGGCCAGTGCGAACGATTGTTTGCCGAGATTACCAAGGAGGAAGGGGTCCGATTGCTGGGGTGGCGGGATGTGCCCGTGAAAAGCGACATCATCGGGGCAATCGCTCGGAGGACCGAGCCCTTCATGCGCCAAGTGTTCATCGCGCGTGATGTGTTGAACGAGGCGCAGTTCGAACGCAAATTGTATGTGATCCGTAAGCGTGTGGAAAACGCGATTCGTGAGTCCGCCATTCAAGGGCGAGAGTTCTTTTATCTCGCCAGCTTGTCCGCGAGTACGATTGTGTACAAGGGACTTCTCCTTCCTCACCAAATGGCGGAATATTATCAAGATTTGAAAGACGATTCTTTTGTCAGCGCATTGGCGCTGGTTCACTCGCGGTTCAGCACGAACACGTTTCCGACATGGCCGTTGGCCCACCCCTATCGGTATATCTGCCACAACGGCGAGATTAATACGCTCAAGGGAAATGTCAATTGGATGAAGGCGCGTCAGGGCCGGCTGAAGTCGGACCTGTTTGCTCAAGATATGGACAAGCTCTTTCCCATCGTGCGTGAGGAGCAGAGCGATTCAGCCTGTCTGGATAACGCGGTTGAGTTTTTGGCGCTAGGAGGCCGTTCGCTTCCGCATACGATGATGATGTTGATTCCTGAACCCTGGGTCTCCAATCCGCAAATGGATCTCGACCGCCGCGGTTTTTATGAGTACCACGCGGCCATGCAGGAACCGTGGGACGGGCCGGCCGCCGTCTGCTTTACGGACGGTAAACTCATCGGCGCGACGCTGGACCGTAATGGTCTGCGACCCTGCCGGTATCATGTGACGACGGATGGATTGGTCGTGCTGGCGTCCGAGGCCGGCGTGCTTCCCATGGACGCCGAGCAGATCCGCCAGAAGGGGCGGTTGATGCCGGGCCGTATGTTTCTTGTCGACACGGTAAAGGGTCGGATCATCGACGACGAAGAGGTGAAGGCCGAAATCGCCGGTCGGAAGCCGTATCGGTCTTGGGTCACGCAATATCGCATCTCGTTGGACGAGCTCCCTGAGCCGCTCAATGTTCCGCAACCTGATCATGACACGGTTCGTCAGCGTCAACAGGCCTTCGGCTATACGGTCGAAGAGTTGAAGATGGTGATCAGACCGATGATCGTGGATGGTCAGGAGGCAACCTCCTCGATGGGAACCGATACGCCGCTTGCCGTCTTGTCCGATCGTCCGCAGCTGCTGTTCAAATACTTCAAGCAGCTGTTTGCGCAGGTGACGAATCCGCCGATCGATCCGATCCGTGAAGAATTAGTGATGTCGCTCACGACGAGTATCGGCCCCAAGCCGAACTTGATGGACGAGCATCCGGAGGCCTGTCGACGAATTCGTGTGAAACAGCCGATCTTGACGAATGCGGAGCTCCAGAAAATCCGAGAAATCGCGGATCCGAATTTTAAAAGCAAGACGCTCAAATTGCTGTTCCGTGTCGCCGAAGGGCCGGGTGGGCTTGGCCCGGCTGTGGACGAGCTCTGCCGTCAGGCGTCACAGGCGATTCGCGAAGGATACAAGTTTCTGATCCTGAGCGATCGCGGGGTCAATGAAGAATGGGCTCCTATTCCCAGTCTGTTGGGCATTGCGGCGGTACACCATCATCTGGTTCGCGAATGCACGAGGACCGAAGTGGGATTGATCGTGGAAAGCGGTGAGCCACGTGATGTGCACCACTTCGCCTGTCTCATCGGCTTCGGTGCCGGAACGGTCAACCCCTACTTGGTATTCGAGTCTCTCGTGGATATGGAGCGCGACGGATACATGCCGGAAGGATTGGACGCGCAGACATCCGAAGGGAAATACATCAAGGCCATCAACAAGGGGTTGCTGAAGATCTTTTCCAAAATGGGTATCTCTACGGTGCAGTCCTACTGCGGCGCGCAGATCTTCGAGGCGATCGGGCTGAGCCATGAGCTCGTCGATCAGTACTTCACCGGGACGGCCTCGCGTGTGGAGGGGATCGGCATGCGGGAAATCGGGGAGGAAACGTTCCGTCGCCATCGCGTGGCCTATGAACCGACACCGCTTCGCCAGCTTGATTTCGGTGGAGAGATTCATTATCGCGCGCAAGGTGAACATCATAACTGGAATCCCGAAACGATTTACCGGCTTCAGCATGCAGCCAGAGCGAACGATCCCAAAACCTACGCCGAGTTCTCGCGGTTGGTGAATGATGAAAGTACGCGGCGTTCAAACTTGCGGGGGTTGCTCGACTTTAAATTCCTTCCGGAACCGATTCCACTCGACGAGGTTGAGCCGGTAAGCGAGATCGTGAAGCGATTTAATACCGGCGCCATGTCCTATGGCTCGATCAGTCAAGAAGCACACGAAACTTTGGCCATTGCCATGAACCGCCTCGGGGGCAAGAGTAACACCGGTGAGGGGGGAGAAGATCCTGAGCGGTTTGTCCCGATGTCGAACGGTGACTCGAAAAACAGCTATATCAAGCAGGTGGCATCGGGACGGTTCGGGGTCACGTCCCACTATCTGGCCAATGCGAGGGAACTGCAGATTAAGATGGCTCAGGGGGCCAAGCCCGGAGAGGGCGGGCAATTGCCTGGCCATAAGGTGGATGGAGTGATTGCGAAGATGCGGTACTCAACGCCAGGCGTGCAGTTGATCTCGCCGCCGCCGCATCACGATATTTATTCCATCGAAGATCTGGCGCAGTTGATCTTTGATTTGAAGAATGCGAATCCGGATGCCGGTATATCGGTC
>JAOUPN010000245.1 GCA_029879905.1 Nitrospira sp.
ACCCGTGCCGCCCCTACGGACTTTATTGGGCCCCGGACTCATAACAGTTGTTTCATCCAGTTTTGCAGTAACCGCCCAAAGGGTCTCCCTTGAGCAATCTGTCCAGCCCGTATCGGCACATGAGGTGAGGGCGCTCTCGGAGAATCTGCTGGCCTCGTTTTGGTTTCCCTCTTTCTCAGCAACACGAGCGAGGCGCACAAAGGTAAGCGTCTTGTCTATGGAATACGCCTTCTCAGTGAAGAACACACTCGGTCTCTGCTTGTTTTTCTCCAATACATCGAGGTATCCAAGTAGCGCTCCCTTATAGTCTTTAACGCTCCCCTGAGCGCGCTGCATATCGACGTAGAAAGCGGCACGAGAGGTCAACGCCACTTCGTCCACAAACGCAACGCTTGCGGCGAACTTCTCGTGGACGATATAGCCGAGCACTGCCCCTCCGAGAGCGCACACCACGTGGCTCAGAATCAGCACGACCGTCTTCGTAACCTTATTCATTTTAGCCATAACTATGGATTATCTAGCTCCAGATAAGACTCTGGCAGAAATAGGTATCAGGAACCATTGTTCGCCTGCGCGATTGAATACCTGATACATCACATCTGCGTCCCTGAGTGGCAACGGTCTTGCCATCACACAGCCCTCAATGGACTACCATCAGCTCACACAATGACTCCTGAGACCTTTTCCTGCTTCCCGTAATAAAACGGCCGAAGGAGAAAAGCTGCGATCAAAGCGAGCATAGCGGAAAATGCCATTCGCGTTATTTCCCTTGTGCTCCACCATTCGCCCTTTTCAATTGATCCGCGGTGATATACCCTTGGGTTTGCACGAAGGGCTGTTAACTCTGGTACACCAAGAGCAATATTACCCCTGGAACTAGCGACCACCACAGCTTCCTTGGTACAGGTGACTGACGAAAAGTCAGGGCTGCTGTAACTGAAGATGATTTGCTTCTCACGTGACAGAAAGCCGCTTGTTGCTGTAACCGTGTACCAGAACGCGGTTGTGGCACCGCCGTTGCCAACATATAGGCGAACGATTGTCCCGTCAGGTGTTGTACAGCTTTGTTGCAACTCTTCCATCGAAGGGTCGCCATATGAGTTACGATCCGGATAGGCAAGCCACATTGCTGTCAGTAGCAAGATGGCGGACATTAGTAGGCGGAGTATTTTGCGGATACTCATTCTTGCAATCTAAGGCTGGGGCACACCGCACCAGCCACATCTGCGACCGTGGGATGCAGCGGCCCTCCCATCACACGACCCTCAATGAACTGCCTTCTGCTCACACAATGGCTCCTGACACCTTTTTCTGCTCCCTGGAAAGTGCCGAGGTAGCTCACGAAAGAATGCGGTTAGATCGATGTGCCCCTCTTCAATAGCCCAATAAATGGTCATGACGACGGCTCACATGAGAAGTGAGTATTTCGTGCGGTATGTGCAAATATGCTCCACTTCATGTTCATGTCATATGATCCATCCCTTAAACAGGGCAAAGCACAGAATGCTCAGGCAGAAGAGAATACCGGCTACGGGGTACTTCCAGCACTTCTACCGAAAGAGGCTTGACATGGGCCAGATGCGAGATGCCTTCTGGATGGATTCCGCATCGACCTTGTCGAAAAGGACGAGGATGGCGACCAGCCACGAGATGCCAGCCATGCTCATCCATATAATTTCTGAATCATTCATTCATCATCCTTGCACCGACCGAGCGACCGTCAGCCGTGAGCGGCGATTACCGTATCGTGAAGAAGTCCAAGCTAACCGCCGCTCGTCGGCTGCAGCGGATGGTTAGGCGGCTGATTTCCCAACCACGTACACGTGTCTATTGCGAAGGCGATTCTGTTGAAGATCGCTGACGACCTTGCTCAGGGAAGAATGACTCCGAGTCTGCGGCTCATCACCAATCCACAGAGCTTGAAGTTCAAATCCGCCAGCTTCTTCGGCGAGTAGCCGTAGAGCACGCGCGAGCCCGTCAAGCACCTTCGGATCCAGGTCCCAAGTGGGCGCGTTCCAATCCGCGTTATCGCTCATAAGCGAACACGAGCATCCGCCGTCGACTGAGATGTGGAATTCGCCATGGCGTTTCTCAACACGTAAACCAGCAACCCGTGAAAGGCGCTCCGCGCCCACTTTGTTCGCGACGGCTGGCACAAGAAACACCTGAAGACACATGGCATGAGTCCAGCTAACGATTAAGTCTACTGCAAGTTGCCCTGAAGTATAGCGCGGTTAATAAGGAAGGCAACTCTCATGGACAATCCAAGGCTTGTCCAATGGTCCGTCTAGTCGGCCGGGAAGGGTCCTTGGATCATCCGAATATCATAGCGGTCTTTGTGCGAATGCAAGGGACTGCTTGCACACTTCAAGATCTGACCCCTATACACGCCCACGAGTCCTCCTCATGCGAGTTGCCCGCCCGATAACCCCGGACGACGCTGCCCCTTCGGTCCAGTCCCATTACAGAACTTTCGTCCCTACTATGAGCAACTCCGCCCCTGTGCTCCGCCTTGGTACTCAGGCGCTTGCGGGGACGGCCTGCTTGCGCATCTCCCTTTGCATCGGAGCGACAGGTTCCTACGTTCCTTAGCCATGCCTGAATCAAGATCACGCCACCTTCATGCCGGGCGCCAGTGGAGCGGTAGACAGGTGCTCCTCCACCTCGTTCGCGGGACAGAGTCTCAATCCCGGTTTCGACGCCGTATCAGGTCTCTCGACACATCCTCAGCGGTTTACTTGCGTTCGTCTTCTTGATTCGTACCTGACGAAGTCTTGCTCCGCCTTTTCCGACAACGCTCACGACGACGACTCTTGATCGACGCCGCTTGCCGTGGTTTGGAATCTGCGCCTGCACGCCGACTCCGAGGGACCTCCCCTCATCATGGTTAAAGCATCGCAACCACCGCTCCTGCGATCGTTGCGTTCGTAGCACACCGACTCCCGACCCCTTTTCCCCATCCCGGAGAAAACGGAGGGCGCGAGACACTATGCCCTCTTGACCGGAGCCTTCGAGATGGGCGACCCCTTTGTTCCTTTCTTTGTTCCTCCACGACCTTAACCAGAACTATCAAAAACCACCTTGCTCAGCAAAAGCAATGCGAAAAATACAACAAATACCTCGCGAACTGGCAGATAGTATTTTTTCAACTCTTCAAGCGACATCCATTGCGGCTCTTGCTCATATAACTTTAATGGCTCAATAAATATCTTGCTTCTATATCCAGCTAGATCGAGCACCCAACACCCCACCGCATAAGGAGATAATATAAAATACCTACGGATAAACTCAAAAATATCTGAATTTAAACGAAGTGCTAACAATTGAATGGCAACACCTAAGTGCGGAAAAAGAAAAACCAACCACCAATACACCCAACCGCACAAAACACCAGCCACAGACATCGATAGCGGTAGTAATATCGTCGAATACAGCCCAAATACGAAAACTTGCGACAAAAGCCCTGAATCTTCTGAATCCATTACCCAATTGGCCCATGTAAAAAATCCCGTGACATTTTCTATACCATAAGCCACGGCCCATATTAATGCCACAAACAATACATGAATACTACTTCCAATAAATGATATGGCTGCAATGTTGTTATGCGTATGTCCACGCAAAATAAACGCCGGAATAAAAACACACCAAAATGTTAGTATATCTTTTAGCCTCGGAGGCACAGACACAAAAACACTTATTGGCGACCAAACCAATTCTCTAACATGTTTGTAATTGGCCACAAGATTTTCTGCTACATATCCTAAGTTTAAGCTAGACCCCAGCAATGACAAAAGCGCAATAGCTGATATGACGGAGCCCGCATGTTTAACAATTACGTTGTTATTCATAACTTTGCATTGTTCATAACTTCATCGCTAGAGTCCTGTCTCTGAAGTACGCTGACAAAACATGGTGATACTGGGAGGCGAGCACTTTTCCTTGCCAATCCCGTGGAACGATTACCTCGGCATCTATTGTCTGATCTCTTCCCAACTACCCTGGGCTTCGCTATTGATAGCTTGATCAAGGGTTTCCCTGATTCTTGATACCGGTTCCATGACAGCGAAGTCCAGACTACTATTTGTAGCAGTGACAAGTCCGAGCAATCTTGGCTCGGAATCAAACACCCTCATTTCGTTCATGACGGGGCTTCCACTGTTGCCCGGGAATATCCTTACATCAATAAGGCATGCTCTTTCCTCAGCATACTTTCTGCCTACCTTCAAGAATCGCTTACCTGCTTTCATGGAGACAATTCCAAGTCTGCCTAGGGGGTGCTGATTTGCTAGCTCAAAGCCTACGTCCGCCGGAAACCCAAAGACAAGAATCGGCTTAGGTGGCTCGGCATCTTTAGCAGGGAGTTGATTTTTCTTTTTATCAGGAGATTCATTTGGCTCATAGAGGAAATGCACTATGCCCCAATCCTTCAAGGATAATATCCTCATTACAGCCACATCGACGTATTGTGTCTCTGCATCACCCTTATTTGTGTGGTAAATCCACTTATCCTTGGACAGTTTCAGGAGAAATACCTTTTCCTCGCCGGTCCGCGCATTCTTGGTCTGTACACGGGCATGAAGATCATGGGGTCGATCCACAACGTGCCGAGCCGAAACCACAAATAGCTGGTCTTTGCTGGCAACGAAGAACGCCGTACCGTCAGAAATATTCTTCGTGATCACTTGCGATGATCCCTCTTGAGAGATCGACTCGAAGTGCTCGAGTCGAATGACGGATCTGTTAAGCTGTGAGTAAAGGCTTTCCCTGGGTTCTTCGGAAAAAGTGGGCTGCACCACGAAGCAAAGAACCATCAAGCCGCTAAAGACAAATGCGAAATATTTCATGTTTCCTCTTTTGTCATGCCGAACAGTGATTATGCTGATCCGCACAAGAACCGGATCAACCAGTTTCTGCCCGTATAACCCACCACTATGGTTCACGAACAATACGCCGCACCCGGCATCATCTCAATGAAATGCGGCTACAGGACCATTTCTCATGCAGTCTTATACGGACCTGCGTAACATGCTTCCCATAACGGGTTCACATCCCATCCAACGGACTGCAGAGGAGCAAGGTCGAGGGAAACTTTTAGAATTTGGACCCGCGCCTGGGCAATAACCGGATAGTCATTGCACGTTGCTCAAGGAACCACGCTCAGGAATCAATTGAGAAGAAAACTTACAGGAGAACCAGCCTGCACGGGCCACTCCCGTGCAGGCGTACATTGCAGACTCCACTCAAAGGTGGAGCGATCTCTACCCTACGAGCAGCCGCTCGTGGCGCCGCAGGTGACGCACTTGAGGCAGGTGCCGTTGCGCACCATGGTGAACTGTTTGCACTCGGGGCAGGGATCGCCTTCGTACCCCTTGACCCTGGCGCTTTGCACCTCGGTGAGCGTGAGCGTCTCGCGCACGATTTCGACCTGTGCGGCGACGCTATGAGCGCTCCCATGCCCGTTTCCATGGCGGCTGCTCTGACCATTGCC
>JAOUPN010000246.1 GCA_029879905.1 Nitrospira sp.
CCTGACCGCCGGCTGCATCGCGCACCTCACCAAGCCGATTAAGAAGAAGACCTTGCTCGCCGCCATCACGCAATACGCCACACCGCCATCGGACCTGGCGGCGTAGCCGGCACAGTCCTTCTCCCTGCTTCCCCCATCTCCACGTGTCCACTCACGACTTGTACGCCATTGGAACGTCGGGTATACTCTTCCGTTCGCCTCATCGTCGAGGCGTCTTTTTTTTGCCGCGAATAACAGAACGGAATCTATGTCGCAATTACGCGCCCCTCACGACCGCCGGAACGACATCCGGAACATCGCCATTATCGCCCACGTCGACCACGGTAAGACGACGCTGGTGGACTCTATCCTTCGTCAAACCCATGTCCACCGCAAAATCGATGATATGGGTGAGCGAATCATGGACTCCATGGACCAAGAACGAGAACGCGGAATCACCATCCGTGCCAAGAACGCCAGCGTCATCTACAAGGGCGTCAAGATCAATATCGTCGACACCCCCGGCCATGCCGACTTCGGCGGGGAAGTGGAACGGACGCTCAGAATGGTGGACGGCGTGCTGCTCTTGATTGACGCCAAAGAAGGCCCGATGCCGCAAACAACCTTCGTATTGCGCAAGGCCTTGGCGCTCGGGCACAAGGCCATCGTGGTCATCAACAAGATCGATCGACCCGACGCCACGATCGACGATGTCGTCAACCGCACCTTCGATCTTTTCGTCCACCTGGGAGCGACCGACGAACAACTCGACTTTCCGATTATCTATGCCTCGGCTATCAAGGGAATCGCGACACTCGATGTGAACGAGCCGGGATCAAACATCACACCGCTGCTGGATACGGTCCTGGAGAAAATTTCGGCTCCTGCCATCAATGCCAAGGCCCCGCTCCAGATCCTGGTTCTCGCCCTGGCTCAGGATTCCTATAAGGGCAAGCTCGGCATCGGCAAAATTCAGTCGGGATCAATCGCTCGCCGTCAGAACGTGCTGGTGCTAGGCAAGGACGGCGCAAAGCTCCCGGGGAAGGTCTCCGACCTTGCCGTCTATTCAGGCTTGGATCGAACGGATACGGAACAGGCCGAGGCAGGGGAAATCGTGGCCGTCGCAGGTCTCGACCATGTCAGCATCGGCGACACCATCGCCGACACCGAGCAACCCCTCGCGCTTCCCCGCGTCACGATCGACGAACCGACCGTCCAAATGACCTTCTCGGTCAACAACAGTCCCTTTGCCGGTCGGGAGGGGAAGTTCTTGACCTCGCGGCACCTACGCGAGCGTCTGTTCAAAGAGCTGGAGACCAATGTCTCGTTACGGGTTGCGGAAACAGACAGCGCCGATCGCTTTCTGGTTGCAGGACGCGGCGAGCTGCATCTCGGCGTCTTGATCGAACAAATGCGCAGGGAAGGCTACGAATTGCAGGTCTCTCAACCGGAAGTCATCCTCCATCGAGAGGACGGCAAGGTTACGGAGCCCTACGAAGAATTGACCATTCAAGTGCCGGACATCTATCAAGGCGCCGTCATCGAAGAAATCGGGAAACGCCGCGGCGAAATGCGGCACATGAAACTCGTGCATTCCAGCACCGGGATGGGCGAAATGCACTTGGAATATTACATTCCCACACGCGGGATTATGGGGTTGAAGAACCTCCTCGTGGCCAAAACACGCGGGACGGTCATCATGCATCATGTGTTCAAGGCCTACGAACCTGCACACGGGCAAGATCTGCTTATCTCGCCGCACGGCTCCCTCTGTGCCTTTGAAGACGGGACCAGCACCGCCTACGCACTGTTCATGACACAGGAACGAGGCGAGCTGTTCATCGGCCCCGGTGTGGAGGTCTACCGCGGGATGGTTGTCGGCCAAAACAGTCGGGACGAAGACCTGGACGTCAACGTCTGCAAGGAGAAACATCTGACCAACATGCGGGCGTCAGGCTCTGATGAAGCCTTAATCCTCACACCTACACGTGACATGACGTTGGAATTCGCACTGGAATACATTGGCGCCGATGAATTGGTGGAAATCACTCCGAAAAGCCTTCGTCTTCGTAAACGGCTGCTCCATCCCGAGGATCGGCGCAAAGCCAAGAAGGCAAGCAAGTGACTTGTGAGGAGCGAAGGGTAAGGAGTGAGGAGCTAAAAGACTTTTTTATGGAGAGACCAAAACGGACTGTACTATGAGAATTCGGAAAAAGACGCCAAAGCCATCATCAAAACGTCCCCCACTGTACTTCATCGGCTATCGTGGGACAGCGCCGTCGACGGATGAGCTCAAGACGTGGTACGAACGTGAATACGGAGGGCCGTTGGTCATTCGCCACGAGGAAGGCTCACCTGAATCTTGGCAAGCCACTCATGGCCCTTGGTCAGCCCATGTCGTCATGCCTCTACCGGCCGACCAGGTGGCCGATGTGATGAAGCAGTTGGCCTGGGAACATGACATGATGGGCGCCATCGCACCGTCCCTGACCTCTCCACGGGACATGCCGGACACCGTTCTCTTCTCCGCCCGTCTGACGCGAGGCCTCACCCTCTTGGCACAAGGTACCGCCTATGACATCGCCACCCGTGCCTATATCAATCCATCGGACTGGCAGAACCGTCCGCTAACCGAATTCGTCCTAGACGACCATGTCACCATTACCCATGACGACGCCGCGGTAACCGACCAGGTCTGGTCCTATTCGCTGGGGCTGGGGAAATTCGGGCTGGATGAAATCGAGGCCTTCCAAGGCAAGGGACTATCTGAAACCACGGCACGAGAGCTCTTGGTGGAATCGGCCAACGAATGGCTACGTCTTGGACAATCTCCAAAAGTCGGAACGAATATCTTCCTCCCCTTGCTCGGACGTACCGTCCGAATCGCCAACTACCGAACAGTGGCACCGGCAGGACGCATGCTGGGATTCCGCGAACTCCGAACCCAATGACACAGCTAGTCCCACCATATTCCTGATCCTCTCGCCTGCCCCCATCGCTAGGCCTTCAGGCCCGTTGACAAGCCTTCGGCCTACGATGTACAGATTGATCTTTTGAAGGTGAGGCTTCTTCTCAACAGAAGAGCCTCGGACACGTCAACATCTAATGACGCTTACAAAGGAGGACCGGAGATGAGCGACGTAGCAGCAGAAATCAAGATCGGTGATACTGCGCCGGATTTCGAGTTGAAGGATCAAGACCAGCAGGACGTAAAATTGAGCGATTTCCGCGGGAAGAAAAACGTGGTACTCTGCTTCTATCCGCTGGACTGGAGCCCTGTGTGCCAGGGGGAAAACAAGTGTTTGACCGATGACTTTCCCCAATTTCAGTCCGCCAATGCCGAACTATTCGGCGTCAGCTGCGACAGCTTCTTCTCGCACAAAGCCTGGGCCGATTCGCTCGACCTGAAGCACCGCCTGCTCTCCGACGTGCACCGGAAGACCTGCAAGGAGTACGGCCTCTACTTTGAGCCCCTGAACTGCTCCAAGCGAGCGACCGTGATCGTGGACAAGACCGGCAAAGTCGCTTATGTGAAAGTGCAGGAGATTAAGACGGCCCGTGAGGATAAGGACATTCTTGGGGCACTCGCGAAGTTGTCTTAAAACAAAGGACTGAGTCATGAGGACTGAGGGCTGAGCAGATCAAAAACTCAGTCCTCAGCACTCACATCTCAGCACTCACAATGAGCACCGTTCTCGACGTCAGCGACGCCAACTACAAAGACTTTACCGACAGCGCCGGCGCTGTCGTAGCGTATGGGCTCGCAACCTGCGAGCCTTGCAAGGCCTACGATCCTATTCTCGAAGCGGCGGCCGCACAGTTCTCTGACATTAAAATCGGGAAGGCCAAGATGCATGTGCCGGGGCGCTGCCGAGAAATCAAAAAGACCCATACGTTTGAGACCTATCCCACCACGCATTTTTTTGCGAACGGCAAACTACTCCTCACCCGCGAAGGTGTCATAGAGTCCGCTGAACTCGCCGCGCTGATTTCAGATTATTTGCTCAAGTAACGTGCCCGTATGCACGATACGGAAGAACCGGCGTTCTCGGAAAACCAATCATGAAGTATCTGTTGGGATATCTGGTTCTCGGCACCATCCTGATCTGCTCAGGACCGGTGGAAGCCCACAAGGCAAAACATAACAAGGCCGTGAAGGCCCTTCACGGCGGGCAGGCACATGCAGCAGGGCCGTATCATCTTGAATTGGTTGCCACGAACGGGAAACTGCTGCTCTATGTGACGGACCATTCGGATAAGGCTATTCCGACGGATGGAGCGAAAGCCACAGCCACGATCCAGCAAGGCTACGAGAAAGCCATGACTCAGATTGAGCTAGAACCGTCAGGCGACAATACCTTAAAGGGCGACGGAGACTTTGCGGTCACCCCCGACACCGGCATCATGATCTTCATCAAGTTGCCGAACCAGGACGCCTACTCCACCCGCTTCACACCCCTCAAAACCAAGAGCGGCGCGGCACGCAAGTAAGCCTGTGCGCACTTCTTCAAGTACTGGCAACCGAAAAACAGTGACCAGGTCGCCCACTCACCCGGCGTAGTCGAAGGAGAGGTCGCGGGTTTGATCAAGGTGGATGTTGGAGAGCGTTCCGCTGGAAAAACGGCCGACCAGCCGATCCCAAATGGTTTTTGCCAGGGCCGACCCGCTTACCGATTGAGATCCCAGAGCCTGCCGAAGATCCTGTCTGTCGAACGCCTGTATAACCTGCTCTCGTACAAGCCGGTCAAGCGCTCCGATGTCGGTCACCATCCCGGTAACCGGATCGATCGTGCCATGAACGGTCACATAGAGATCCCACATATGGCCCTGATGACCCTCTTGAACAGCGGTGAAGGAATACCGCCTCGTCACCGATGCGACATCCAATCCTCCTGACGCGGTCACGTCGGCATACAGATCCTCGTCTTCGTGAAGACGAACGGTGTGGAGCGTGCCGATATCCCGCTGAGAAGCTAACTTCGTCCAGAGAAGCCGAGCAAAGTTCTCCGACGTGGGAATTCGATCCGTAAAATAGGGCATATCCAAGTTGAGATTCTTGTGATCGAATTCTTCGAGCACATCGAGGAGTACCCGCTTCAAATCAAAGAGGTTGACGACCATACCGTCGATGGGATCGATCTCGCCGGACACGGTCACTTCCAACATATAGTTGTGGCCATGCGCAGGCGGGTTATAGCACGGACCGAATACGGCTCGATTCTTTGCCTCATCCCACTCCGGCTTGATATAGCGGTGGGATGCCGCGAACTCGATACGTTTATTCAGTAAGACCTTCGACATAATTGTACGTTTTAAGTTGTGCGTTTTGAGTCAGTGAAAAACTTACAACTCACCACTCATAACTGAGAACTATCTCCTAAATCGGAGAGCCATTCCTCCCTCATGCTGCCTGGAACGGGGACTTCTTCCTGATACCCGTTATGGTTTACGCTGATCACGACCGGTCGGCGAAGATCGGCAAAGGTCTCTTTCATGGATGGGGTCAGTCGG
>JAOUPN010000247.1 GCA_029879905.1 Nitrospira sp.
TATTCATGGTGCAGGCAGGACGCGAGCCAGAGGATTTCAAGCCCCTACCAATCGTCGGGCGAGGAGCTTATGAACTCCGCATTCGAGATGAAGCCGGTGCGTTTCGTGTAATGTACGTGGCAAAGTTCTCACATACAATCTATGTGTTACATGCGTTCCAGAAGAAAACACGAAAGACCGCTATGACAGACATCGAATTGGCATCCAGTCGCTATAGGCTGATAAGGGAGACATCATGACGCGTACGAAATCGAATATCACACGAGGCAGCGGCAACGTATTTCTTGACCTCGGCTTTCCTCCTCATGAGGCGGCTGTGATGCTGTTGCGTTGCGAGATTGCCGAGGCATTACGACAGTGGGTAGCCCGTGAGGGGCTGACCCAAACACAGGCGGCCAAGCGGCTTGGCGTGGTGCAACCGCGCATCTCTGAAATCGTGCGCAACAAAGTTGACAAGCTCTCCCTCGACTACCTGGTGGGCCTCTGCACAAAAGCCGGGCTGTCGGTGACAGTCAAGTCGGCAGCATAATGAGCAGATTTAGTACAGGCTCTCCATTGCTAGAAAAAGAGATGCGGGTTGAATACTGTTTTCCGTCCCACATCAATGAGAGCACGCCGCTGGCGGACTTTTTTCATACCCTGCTATACTAGTCCGCGACGGAAAGGAAACATCATGGACGTTGAATCTCTGGCTCAGATTCGCCACATCGTCACGGAAGCGGTACAAGGCGTGCGCGAGGAGATGGCTGCCCTGGGGACTGAACTCCGATCAGAAATCACTGACACCAAGCGACATATGGGTGTGCTCACTGAAGGGATCCGACACGAGGTCCAGTTGGTAGCAGAAGCCGTTCAATTGCAGAGCGAGCGCATGACCGATATCCGTCATGAAGTCGAGAGACAGGCCCGAGAAACACGAGCGCTATTTCAGCTCTCTTTCGAGCAACTCCACAAGCAGGTCGGGAATCTGGAACAGCGGCTTCAGATGAATGAGTAGCACCTTGAGCTTTCGATCTAATTGACCTCCTGAATCCTGGCAACTGACTCTATCAGGCATCCTGAAAATTCCCCCTCATTTCAACAGCACCACGCCCAACAGCACATGCTCGCCGACGGAAGAAGGCAAAATAGCTTCCCCCCAACTTTCCATATACGCATCTCGACCGTCTATCTCCCCTCACAAAGTTTCGGAGAAGGGGAAACGCCATCGCTTGATAACAGTGCATTAATGGGGTCTGTCTTTATTATCCTTGACTGTCTGTGACTGATAGAACTAAGACTCGAGAAATTGAACTCACGCCTAGTTCCGCGCATTCCACCCATTGCGCCTGAAGTCCGACAAAAGAGCTTTCTGGAAGTGTAACCGACGCATCTCAGTCTTTACGCCTTCCAGTTCCTCTTCTGACTCTTCATCCATGGAATCACATCTTGTCCATGCCTGCCTTTTTGCCTTCACCAAGCTGAACAGACGTATGCTATGATCTTCTTTGGCCTGCGAAGTAGTATGATCATGGCTCACCATGAAAGTTTGACCACGAACTGTCCTCTAGCCGAACGGAACACCCCATGAGTTACATCGGCATCATGTGCCCTAACACATCTGGACACCTGAACCCGATGATTGCGCTGGCAGACGCCCTTCGTACCAGAGGGCATCGAGTCACGTTTTTCTTATTGGGTGATCCTCCCGCATCCGTCAAGACAGCCGGATTCCAAATCGTCCTTTTGGGCGGATCTATCTTCCCACCCGACCAATATCGAGCAGGACTTCAGCGGCTCGGCTCGCTCCAGGGACGAGCGGCGCTGAAACAGACCTTTGCCATGGGGGCACGCGCAGCCGAAGCCATCCTCAAGGTTGGGCCGACTGCGGCTCGTGCAGCAGGTATTACGGCGCTGCTGGTCGATCAGGCCTCGTTCCCCGGCGGGACCGTAGCCGACGAACTAGGAATCCCGTTCGCGACGGTGTGCAATGCGTTACTCCTTCACTCCGAACCCACCGTTCCGCCGTTCTTTACTCACTGGCAACCCCAAGACAGCTGGCTCTCGCGAACCCGTACTCGAGTCGCATGGGCAGGACTGAACCGGCTATACGCTCCAATCCTGACGCGTATTCAGGAACGACGGCGGCAGCTTGGCCTGCCGATCCCAACACAGATCGCCGCCACCTGGTCCGACCGGATCCAGATCAGCCAGCAACCAGAAGCGTTTGAATTCCCTCGGCAGGAGTTGCCGAATCAACTCCGATTTGTCGGCCCTCTCCGATTGCCAAACGGGTACCAGCCGGTCCCGTTCCCTTGGGATCGCCTCGACAGCCGGCCACTCATCTATGCTTCGCTGGGAACGCTGCAAAACCGTGTCGAGGGTACGTTCCGAACAATCGTGGACGCATGCGAAGGACTTGAGACACAATTGGTGATCTCAACCGGACATGGAGTGGCGCCGGAAAAGCTCGGTGAACTACCGGGGCACCCGATCATTGTTCCCTATGCCCCTCAATTGGACCTACTCAGTCGATCTGCCCTCGCAGTGACCCATGCCGGCCTGAATACCGTACTCGACTCCTTGTCGACCGGCGTCCCCATGGTCACAATCCCGATCACAAACGAACAGCCGGGAATCGCCGCCCGTGTCGCCTGGGCCGGAGCCGGCGAAAACATCATCCCAAAACAGCTGACTCCCGAGAGACTGCGTGCTGCCGTGGTCCGTGTACGATCTGACTCGTCTTACCGTACGGCAGCCGAGCAAATCCGAGAGTCCATCAAGGCAGGCGGAGGAGCTCCCCGCGCTGCAGCGATGATTGAGCAAAGTCTGGAACTCACCCTGTGAGGTCGCACCAAAGACCTGCCACACCAACCTATTCATGAACTGAGCCCAGCCGCACACCCTACTCCCCATAAATACCGCCTTGCACTTCACCGTCATTCCTGAGAGACTACGTACGTTATTTGTACGTAGGCAGGGCAAGGTACACACATGCCGCAGGCCGTTACGAGGCACACGGCATGACGCTGCCGTCCACCATTTCCGAGTCCTCCGCTTCTCCGGGAAGAACAAGAGGGCTCTCGCTCTCCTGTGAGAAAGGATCACGACATGGTCACACCTAACGCAACAATTTCCGGCTGGGGTGGCATCCTCGTTCTTGGCCTCATCCTGACGTTCGGAAGCGGATGCGCGCTGTCGGCCAAACAGAAAGCCGCCATTAACCAATTCAGTGATTCGGCCGCGACACTTGGAGATGTCACCTCCTCTGAGCTGGCGACGATGCGATCGGGTGCGATCAAAATGACTATTGAGCGGCTTCTCCTCGGAGGGAAGAGTAAGGACCCGAACCTTGGAGATCAAGCTACACTGGACCGTGGGTTTGAACTCAACCGTATGGAGAGCGTCGTCGGGGCGACGCGAACATTGGCTGCCTACGGCAAAACCCTGTCCGCATTGGTCGATGACACCCAATCAGACGAACTCAATGCCGCGAGTCAAGAATTCGTGGCAAGTCTTGGCCAAATCTCCGAGGCCCAAAAACGGTTGACGGACGAGCAACTTGAGGATATCGGAGCGGCAGTACAGGAGATCGGCACATTCTGGATCGACTGGAAACGGAAACGAGCCGTCACAACCGTCATCAGGCATTCACAGCAAGCGGTCGACAATCTCTGTGATCTTCTCATCCGAGATTTCGACCCCCAAAAAGGCTGGGTCGCGTTACAACTACAAGTCATAGAGAATCCGCTCCTCGCAGAATCGACCAATGCCCTGTACGACGGCGCCTCGTATTATGAACGAGAGGTCGCCCTTGGAGCCTTCAGGCTTGCTCATGGGAGCAAAATGCGGAGGACTGAAGTCCTGACACGCATCGTCGATGCAGCCGTTGCGATGAAACAGGCCAATACCGCGATCGTCGACGCAATCGATCGGCCCGGATTGTCCACCCAGGATATTCGTACATTTGCCGAACGGGCACAGTCTCTGAAGAACGTCGCAAATCTCATCGTCACAGATTGAAAGGACGTCGACCATGGCTAAGAGTCTCGGTGAAGAAATTAGTATGGCGCTGTCGAACATTACCGCGCTGATCATTAAGACCGACGACAAGAACGAGCGGACTCAATTGACACGGCAACAGGCCAAACTCGCGGGGCAGCTTCAGATTTTTGTCGATCAAACCGTCGATGAGGCGTTACCCGAATACGAAGAGGCGACCGAGGCGCTCAATGCGGCCAACGGAGAAGCCGCGTCTGCCAAGAGAAAGCTCGATAAGATCGCGTCATCGATCAAGAAATTCTCCCAGGCCATTACCAAGCTGGAATCGTTGGCAGAAAAAGTCACCTAGCTCCCGCAAACCATCTTATTCAACACCGCATGATACGGCTGAACAGGCTGCTCACCAGTGCTGCGTAATCCGACAGATTCCCATAGCCTTGCCTGTCATCGTGCTCCGAAAGGCAGGCACCGGGCTTTCCATATTACAGTCGAGAGTCAGCTGCTCGCCGTCCCCCCTCATCTTCCTCTCGTACCAACCTTGATGCTGAAAGCGGCCATCAACAATACAGACCTGAAAGTGGCTTGTTGATCTGGCGAACGAAAAGGCGTGAAACCCCTTTTGCGCTTTGAACTGAAATCGACCATCTCGATCCGTTCGCATCGATACACCACCTGTAAATACACAGGTATCTCCTCTCGGAGCCTCGATCGAGACCAGCGCATTCTCGACCGGTTTCCCGTCACGATGGACAATCCCGCGTAACGTAGGCGAGGCAATGTCATCATATGAAACCGATACACATCCGCTGAACAAGATCGCGATCGCCATCAGTATCCCACCGGTGCCCCACAGCGGTGACATCTGCCTCATATGGACCCTGACTATGGGACATTCCCTCTCTTGGAGCACCAACATAGGTGTATGACCTCTGATTGTTCGCCTCACATGCGCAACCTCGGACGACCAGGCTGATATGGTCAACATAGAGAGGCGGCCGGAGAAAACTCGACCAATCTGCCCATAGTACAGTCACAATTCCACTCCATGTTGTATCAATTCATCACTCCACCCACGGATATCGCGTATCATCACTGAAACTTCCGGACTCCCGACCTACCTGAACAGTCTCGTGAGAGAGTTTGTACCAGGCACGGCTACAGAGTGAGAACGGACAAGGATCTCCATCTCCTGCTGCTGATCAGCACCATGAAAGAACCGACTCAGCCCACTTGACAGTGACGGCCTCCATGCCTTTTTATTAACGCATGATACACACTACTTCTTTTCGTCGACACCTCCTCATGTTCACATTGGCAACAGGATTTCTCCTGCCGCATCCAGCTTCGGCCGACTCGGCACCGGCGGGCCCCGAGCGCGACGCGGCGCAGGTCGTGTTGGCCTATGCCACCGCGCTGGTCCAATCCGATGTGGCCCACTGGGCGGCCGCCGACCTGACCTGCATGAGCCGCGCGAAGTCCACGCCGGACGCCCC